>JALYOY010000064.1 GCA_030856655.1 Pseudomonadota bacterium
GCCTGGAGGTGCAAAGAAGCGAAGAGGCGAGCATAATCGCGTTCGTAATTTCTATCTAAGCCATAACGTGCTGAGCAGACACTGTCTCACTGGTTTTGTGCGGCACGCGAGTGCACGCAAGGGAAGCGGCGTCTACCGGCATACGCCCGTCGTTATCCGGCGAATAATCCCGGCGGAGGGATCATGGCTTACTATCCACTGTCAGCCTATACGGCGGCCCAAGTTGTGCATATTGCCTTATGGCCGATGGCCAAGGTTTTCCAAACCGAGTCACACCTCATCTGTTAATACCACAACACAACGCGAATTTTCAAGCGAAAGGATAAGTCCGGCGAGCGGCGGTAGCGTAATAACGAGTGAATCCGGCAGCCCCATCCATGGCTCACCCGTGGCATTGATGTGCCCCATGTTGCCCAAATTACTGCCGCCGTAGTGTAAAGAATCGCTGTTGAATATTTCCTGATAGGTCCCGCCGGCCGGTATACCAATACGATAACCTATCCGCGGTACAGGCGTGAAATTGAGAATGATGAGCGCGAATGTGCCATCGTCTGCGCAGCGTAGATAGCTGATAACCGAGTTATCGGCGTCGTGGCAATCGATCCAGGAAAAACCTTCCGGTAAAAAATCAAGCTGATGTAATGCAAGCGTGCTGCTGTAAAGGTGATTGAGGTCGCGCAGTGCTGATTGCACGCCACGGTGCTGCTCATAATTTAGCTGATCCCAGTCCAGTTCCCGGCTGGCATTCCATTCGCGCCCCTGGGCAAATTCGTTGCCCATGAAGTTGAGTTTCCTGCCGGGGTATGTCATTTGATAAGTAAATAACAGACGCAGGTTTGCGAATTGCTGCCACGCGTCCCCCGGCATTTTTCCTAGCAGCGAGGCTTTTCCATGCACGACTTCATCATGTGAAAACGGCAGCACGAAATTTTCGGTATATGCATACAGTTGACCGAAAGTAAGCTGATCGTGGTGAAAACGCCGATGAATCGGGTTTTGCTGCATATAGGAAAGCGTGTCGTTCATCCAGCCCATGTTCCATTTCATGGAGAATCCAAGGCCGCCTACATAAGTCGGGTGGGATACAGCTGGCCAGGCGGTGGATTCTTCTGCCAGGGTCAGTGCTCCAGGAAACTCCTGATGCACCATAATGTTCAGTTCACGCAGGAAATCGATGGCTTCCAGATTTTCTCTGCCGCCATATCTATTGGGTAGCCATTCGCCCGGATTGCGGGAATAATCCAGATAGAGCATGGATGCAACAGCGTCCACGCGCAGCCCATCGAGATGAAATTCCGATAGCCAATAATGGGCGCTGGAGAGCAGGAACGATTTCACCTCGTTACGCCCGAAATTAAAAATGCATGTACCCCAATCCTGGTGTAGGCCAACACGAGGATCTTCGTGTTCATACAACGCCGTTCCGTCAAACCGAGATAGGGCGAATGCGTCTTGAGGAAAGTGTGCCGGCACCCAATCGAGGATGACGCCAATGCCTCCGCGATGACATGCATCGACAAGAAATTTCAAGTCATCCGGAGAGCCGTAGCGGCTGGTAGCGGCAAAATAGCCGGTTGTCTGGTACCCCCAGGATTCGTCCAGCGGGTG
Organism: Pseudomonadota bacterium; assembly: GCA_030856655.1. Classification (GTDB taxonomy): domain Bacteria; phylum Pseudomonadota; class Gammaproteobacteria; order Burkholderiales; family Nitrosomonadaceae; genus Nitrosospira. The sequence continues at coordinate 1,609 of JALYOY010000064.1, forward strand.
CTCCGAAACCGGCAGCAACTCGATATGGGTATAGCCCATCTCCCATACGTACGGAATCAGATGCTCGGCAAGTTCGCGATAAGAGTAAACACGTCCGTCCGGATGCCGCTTCCAGGATCCGGGGTGAATTTCATAAATATTCAGCGGAGCCCGCAACCAGTCCCATGCTGCACGGTTTGCCATCCATCCCGCATCCTGCCACGCGGCTACGCTGATACTTGGTGTGCGGGCGGCATTATGGGGGCGCAACTCGTAACGCGTGGCGTAAGGATCGGTTTTGAGGAGAATTTCGCCACTGCTGCGGTTGCGTATTTCATATTTGTAGAGCGAATCGGGCGGGAGGCCGGGGATAAATAGTTTCCAAACGCCACTGGAGCTCTGAACCGCCATCGGATGCACCCGCCCATCCCACCGGTTGAAGCTGCCTACTACACTGACTCGCTCGGCGTTTGGCGCCCATACCGAGAAACGTACGCCAGCGACCCCGTCGATTTCCACGGCATGAGATCCCAAAGTGCGATAGGCTTGTCGTAATCGTCCTCCGTTAAATAAATACAGATCGTGATCTGAGATGTGGGCCGGGAAAGCATACGCGTCATAAGTTTCATACACGTGCGCCACCGCGCCCGGGATCGAACTGTCATCCTCGACGCGTAGCAAAAAGGGCATGGCCGGCAAGGCTGTACCGTGCCATTCAAAAACTCCGCCAGAGCCGGCTCGCGCCATCAGTTCGAAACGATCGGCGATATGGATCCAAACATTTGCGGCGCGGGGATAAAACACCCTTACCACGCTATCATCCTGTTCAGTGCGAACGCCGAGATAGGCAAAAGGATCATGCAGCCGCGCACCCAATAGTGCTTCGCGCAACGGGCTGGTTTCGACGGACACGGCGGGCTTCATTGGATGAGGTCGCCTATGCGGGATGCTGCTGACCCCGACGACGAACTTGTCAGTAAGGCGAAGGTCAAGTGATGTGAACAGTCGTTTGAAGTCATGGTGCCGAGCTAAAAAAAGAAGAAATGAGAAAAAAAACGAGCGGTCAAATTGCCCTAGTTAGAATTATAACTTGCACACTGAGATGGACCGGGATCAAATTCTCTACGGGAAACATGGCGACATATCACAACTGCGATAGTGTGCATAAGCGAAAAGAAGTGGTATAAAGTAAAAGACTTTCCATGCGGGGCCACTATCTGATGAAACAAGAGGCTGATCTACGGTTTCACAGTCAGATTACACGCAATTCGATAGCGCTGATACTTGCTGGCGGGCGCGGCAGTCGCTTGCGTCAACTGACTGATTGGCGCGCCAAGCCGGCGGTACCGTTCGGCGGCAAATTTCGTATTATTGATTTTCCCCTCTCCAATTGTGTTAATTCCGGCATTCGACGTATCGGCGTCGCCACCCAGTATAAGGCGCAGAGTTTAATTAGCCATATTCAGCACGGTTGGGGTTTTCTCGACGGACGATTCAAGGAATTCGTCGAACTACTGCCAGCTCAGCAGCGAATCGAGGAGACCTGGTATCAGGGAACTGCCGATGCGGTGTTCCAGAATATCGATATCCTCCGTCGTCATGACCCTCATTATGTGCTGATCCTCGGCGGCGATCACGTTTATAAAATGGACTATAGCAAATTGCTGGCCGATCACGTAGAAAAGTCCGCCGACATGACGGTAGCATGTATTGATATTCCGGTGGAGGAAGCGGGGGCATTCGGTATCATGAGCGTCAACGATGAATGGCGCGTTACCAGCTTTGCCGAGAAACCTGCGAATCCCACACACATTCCAGGCCAGCCCGGGCAGGTGCTTGCGAGCATGGGCATTTATGTGTTCAATGCATCGTTTCTTTTCGATCAATTGATTCATGATCACGATGAACGCAGCTCTTCTCATGATTTTGGCAAAGATCTGATTCCGTACCTGGTACCTCGCTGCCGGGTATTTGCTCACCGCTTTATCGACAGTTGCGTCAACATGGCCTCTGGTGTGCCATATTGGCGAGACGTTGGAACGGTCAATGCATACTGGGAGGCTAATCTTGACCTTACCCACGTAACTCCGGATCTCAATTTGTACGATGAGGACTGGCCGATCTGGACTCATCAGGAGCAGTTACCCCCCGCCAAATTTGTGTTCGATGACGATGACCGGCGAGGCCAGGCGCTGGACTCGATGGTGTCGGGCGGCTGTATTATCAGTGGTTCGACGGTGCGCCGCTCATTATTGTTTTCTAATGTACAGGTACGCAGCTATAGCAGTATTGAGGACTCGGTAATATTGCCCAACGTGGACATCGCCCGGAACGTGCGCCTGAGACGGGTAGTCGTGGATAAGAATTGTATCATTCCCTCAGGCTCAACGATAGGATTTGACCCGGTGGAAGATCGTAAGCGATTTTATGTCACCGACACTGGCATTACGCTTATCACCCCGGAAATGCTAGGGCAAAAAACACATTCCATCAGATAAGCAGGAAGACGAACGTTAAGAAATAAGAAGCATGAAGATGAGTCATCTAGGGCGTTTGAGTTGTCTTGTCAGGTTTACGTGGAAATGCAATCAATAAACTTTATTCTGCTCTGGCACATGCATCAGCCGGACTACCGCAATTACGAAACCGGTGAATTTACGTTGCCGTGGGTGTACCTGCACGCCATTAAGGATTACACCGATATGGTATCTCATCTGGAAGCACATCCTTCAATGAAGGCAGTAGTAAATTTTGTGCCAGTGCTGCTGGATCAATTGGAAGATTATGCCGCGCAGTTCGCTCAGGGTGAGGTAAGGGATCCGCTCCTGCGTTTGCTGGCGACGCCCGATCTGGAACAGGTCTCCACAAGCGATCGTCTGCGAATATTTGATAGTTGCTTTCGCAGTAACCATGTAACGATGATGCAGCCGTATCCGGCATACAAACGTCTGCATGATATGCATGAAACCTTGAGGGGACGCGGCGATGCTGAACTGGCCTATCTTTCCGGACAGTACCTGGCGGATTTGCTGGTTTGGTACCATCTTGCATGGACCGGCGAGAGTGTGCGCAGAAACAATGAGATCGTGGTGCAATTAATGACGCAAGGCGGAGGTTTTAGCCATGCCGACCGGATTCAGTTGCTCAGTCTGATTGGCGAACTGATACAGGGGTTGATTCCGCGCTACCGTAAACTGGCTGAGTCAGGCCAGATCGAACTGTCCACCACCCCGCATTACCATCCGCTCGCGCCGCTGCTGATTGACTTCTCCTCCGCCCGCGACAGCATGCCAAAGGAGAATTTGCCATTGGAAGTGGCTTACCCGGGAGGACGGGGCCGTGTTGCATTCCATCTGGAATCAGCCATTGAGAGTCATGCGCGGCGTTTTGGCATAAAACCGGCCGGTGTATGGCCGGCGGAGGGCGCTGTATCAGCGCCGTTCCTGGAAATCCTGGCGGAACACAATTGCCAATGGAGCGCCAGCGGCGAGGGTGTTCTCGCCAATAGCCTGCGTGAGTCTTATCCAGATCAACCCCTGCCTGAGCGACGTCACTACCTCTATCATCCGTATCGAATACAGGGTAAAGCCGAACACGTTACCTGCTTCTTCCGCGATGAAAAACTATCCGACATGATCGGTTTTGAGTACGCAAAATGGTTTGGACGTGATGCCGCGGAGCATTTGGTGCACTCCCTTGAAGATATCGGCCGTAGTGCGCCGCTTGGAAAGAACCCGGTGGTGAGCGTGATTCTGGATGGTGAAAATGCGTGGGAATACTATCCCTACAATGGCTATTATTTCCTCAATGATCTCTATGAAATTCTAGAAAGCCATAATTCGATTCGCGTCACTACTTATCGTGACTATATCGCATCAATGGAGCATATTGATACCGTCGATCTGCCGGTGTTGGCGGCAGGCAGCTGGGTATATGGGACATTTTCCACCTGGATCGGAGACCGGGACAAAAATCACGCATGGGATCTGCTGTGTGCCGCGAAGCATAGTTATGATCTTGTTATGCAAAGTGGGCGTTTGACCGCCGAAGAAAAGGTTAAAGCCGAACGGCAGCTGGCTTCCTGCGAAAGCTCTGACTGGTTCTGGTGGTTAGGCGATTACAATCCGCCGTATGTGGTATCCAGCTTCGACCAATTGTTTCGGGATAACCTGGCCAATCTTTATTGTCTGCTGAAGCTGCCAGTGCCGGCCCCAGTACTTGAGCCCATCAGCCAGGGCAGTGGAAGCCCGGAGTCGGGCGGCGCAATGCGGCGTGCCTCTTGATGGAAATGCTTTTTAACGGTCTGCCTGCTTCAACTTAACGCCATTATTGCTGGGGAACCGAAGAAGCAGTGTTCCCCTCATGTTTGGTGAAATAGACGCTTCGGGACCATAGGTATAAACATACAATGCACCTAAGCGGTGGTAACGTTCCACTTGCCGGCATCTATATAAATCCGCGGTGAGCGGTTTTTTTTCGACGATAACTCGATGCCTCAATCCATCTCCCTGCTTTTTGGCGTTCATGCTCACCAGCCTGTCGGTAATTTTCCGGAAGTTTTGGCCGATGCACATCTGCGCTGTTATCAACCTTTCCTGCAAGTACTTTACCGTTATCCGGATTTCTGTTTCGCGATGCATATGTCCGGCTGGCTTTTGGATTATCTGGTTGATCACTATCCCGAGGACATGGCGTTGTTGCGGGAAATGGTCATGCGGGGACAGGTAGAGTTGTTCGGCGCGGGTGATACCGAGCCAGTATTGGCGGCGATTCCTAACCGCGACCGCATCGGACAAATTCAGACTTTTTCCGATAAGCTGGAAACGAAGCTGGGACGGCGCCCTCAAGGCGCATGGCTGACAGAACGCGTATGGGAGGCAACGGTGGTTCCAGCGCTGGCCGATTGTGGTATCCGCTACGTGATCGTGGACGATTACCATTTTCTCTGCGCTGGCAAAATCGTGACGGAATTGGACGGCTATTTCACTACCGAGGAGGACGGGCGTAAGCTCGACCTGTTTCCCATCTCCGAAGCGTTGCGTTACAAGCTGCCGTTTTCTCCGGCCGGCGACGTGGTGGCCTATATCGAGTCTCTGGCTAAAAACAGCACGGCCGGCAGTAGCGGTAGTAGCAATGCGGCAATTTATTTTGATGACATCGAAAAATTCGGTATTTGGCCGGAAACATACCAGTGGGTATATGAAGAGGGATGGCTCGACAAATTCGTTCAAGGTGTACTGGCCTCGTCCAGGATTCGTACCCAACACTATGGCGATTATCATGCTGCCGAAAAAACCCGTGGTGTGGTGTATTTACCTACCACCTCCTATATCGAAATGAACGAGTGGACGCTGCCTGCCCAGCCCGCCTATGCGTATGCCGAACTGGTGCGGCAGGCCAAGGCCGCCGGCTGGTATGAGCGCGACAAGGCATTTCTGCGCGGCGGTATCTGGAAAAATTTTTTTTCGCGATATCCTGAATCCAATTGGATGCACAAACGCATGCTGGGTCTTTCCGCTCGGCTTGCGGCTCTGCCGGAGTCGCAACGCAGCATCGCAATGGAGCATAAACTCTATGAGTCGCAGGCCAACGATGCTTATTGGCATGGTTTGTTTGGCGGTCTGTATCTACCTCATTTGCGGCGGGCGGTATATAAAGCGATCGTCGAACTGGAAGCGATGCTCGATGCCTGCGTGCCGCGCCCGGCCAGACTCGTGGAAGATGCCGATCTTGACGGAACGGAGGAAATTTTTTTACAGAACGGTGTAATACAGGCGGTGCTGAAACTGGATGGTGGCGGCAGCGTTTGTGAACTTGATTCCTATGCGTTGAAGCATAATTTTGGCGATACATTACGCCGTCAGGCAGAACATTATTATCATAGAATTCATCAGAGCGAGAACGGTGCACATGGATACAGCGGTGCGGGTATCGCCTCGGCGCATGAGCGAGTCAGTTTCAAGCACAAAATAGATGTCGTAGATATGGAGGCTGACGACCATGCACGAGCCCTATTCGTGGATCGCTTGGATGGCAGGCTTGTAAACTATCGGCATGAACCAGCCACAGCCGATGGGGCGTGCTTCGAGGCGGAGGTGTTTCCGTTGCATATTAAAAAAAATTTTGAACTCGCGGATAACCGACTGCATGTGTCCTATCGTTTCGCGGGCGAAGCGGAGGGTGTATTCAGCACCGAGATCAACCTCGCTATGCCAAGTTGCGGCGGTTGGAGCGGACGCTACATTCATCAGGGCCAAATCCCCTGCGGTTTCGGTCAATTACTTGAGTTATCCGCAATGACCGATATAGCGCTGCATGATGATGAGCTGGCTGGAAGTGTTGCGCTGCATGTTTCATCGCCGGCGGCATTGCGCGCGCAACCGTATTATTCGGTATCACAGTCGGAAGGCGGATTCGAGAAAATCATGCAGGCTGTGACATTGCAATTGGAGTGGCCGGTAATAAGGGGAGAATTGCTTGTTACCTTGGAATTCAATACGAAAAATAGCGTCATGATGGAATGATGACTCCCATGCCTCAGCAGCAGATGGAATGGCATCACGAGCTTTATGCTTATGAATTTGTCTCCGTTTACCACCATTAGTGCATGATATATGCAATTGTTACTCAGCCATTCCGGTGAAATCCTTCGCGCCTGATGTGCGTTCTTAAACCTTGATAATCGCATGGTCACTGGTTGTAGAGTTGTAGTGGTGCCCGTAAAATTTCTGGTAAAATCGCGAATTCTCAAAGAGCCAAGCAAGGACCCGTCATGACCTATGTAGTAACTGAAAGCTGTATCAAATGCAAATACACTGATTGCGTAGATGTGTGCCCGGTGGACTGCTTTCGCGAGGGACCTAATTTTCTGGTGATCGATCCGGACGAATGCATAGACTGCACCCTGTGCGTGGCTGAGTGTCCAGTGGAGGCAATTTTTGCCGAGGACGACGTACCGACGGATCAACAGCATTTCACCGCGCTCAACGCCGAATTATCCAAAGCTTGGAAACCCATCATTGAGAAGAAAGACGCTCCTTCCGACGCCGACGATTGGGCAAAGGTAACAGGCAAGCTGGACAAACTGGAACGATAATCCGGCAGCGGTAGCTTGTTCCGCCGCATGTTCCCCATAGTGAAATTTCCGCAGGTTCTTCTCACCGATATTTTTGCGGACCTTGCCGTCGGCTTGAAGGCCGGCGTCACCGTGCTTACCCCTAATCGACGGCTTTCGATCGCGCTTAAGCGCGAGTTCGACGAGGCCCAGGCTGCCCGAGGAATTGCTACCTGGGGTTCGGCCGATATCCTGCCATTTTCCGCATTCGCCGAACGTCTCTACGAAGATGCGCTTTATTCCAGGCCGACGCATGAGTTACCCATGCTGCTTACCGC
>JALYOY010000085.1 GCA_030856655.1 Pseudomonadota bacterium
GGTCAAAATGCCATACTGTAACCCAGCACTGAGATGTGCAGCCATAGCCCTATGTGGCTTGTATTTCTCATTTGCGCAAGCGGAGACGTTTACTGGGACAGTTGTTGGCATAGCCGACGGCGATACACTGGCAGTTCTCACTAATGACCAGCGGGAGGTGAAAATCAGGCTGGCAGAAATTGATGCGCCTGAGAAACGCCAAGCCTTCGGCACGCGCTCGAAGCAGTCCCTGTCTGATCTGTGTTTTGGCAAAGAGGCCGAAATCACTGCGCACGTCAAAGACCGCTACAAGCGCACCGTAGCCCGCATTAAATATCCGGTGTGGATGCAAACTCAGAACAGGTGAAACGCGGCATGGCCTGGGTATATCCCCGCTATGCGAAAGATCACAATTTATACATTATCCAGCGGGCACTGCGGATCATCGCGCTAAACTGAAAAATGATCGAATAACTTCCAGTATTAGGATTATGAGTCCGCTATTTGATCGGCGTATCTATAGCGTTCCCTTGTTTCGTGTGTCCCGCAAGATTTGGCCCGAGCGCCTTGAGGAACGTCACCACGTCGGCGCGTTGATCTTTATCCTTCAAATAGAACGGGTGCGGAGCCTTGTCCCCCCGCTGCGGCGCGAGCAGGGTCTCAAGGCTCGGAACTGAGTTGTCGTGGAGAAAAGCGGGCTTGCGTGCGAGGTCCAGCAACAGCGGCAAAGCCACACCTCGCTTCTCACCCCGTTCGCTGGCATCCACGACGGCCATCTTGTCGTCGAACCCGCCGGGCGAATTCTCGATCGGGCTTAGGGGCGGTTTGCGATTCTCTACCAAAACAGGTGCGTACCCAGGCCAAACCTCCTTGAGCGGCAAGACTCGATTAGACACAGGTGCTCCCGGGTCGGCGTTGTGGCACTGTGTACAGTTCGCTTGGAACGCAATGCGCCCGCGGTCGATCGCCCGGGCATCGCCCGTGACCCCCGCCGGGGCCGGCAAATTCTTAAGGTAGGCACTCATATCCAGCAGCTTCTGTTTGTTCACCTGCCGCCCGACCGGGGTGTCACGATGACCGGGTTTCCCATCCTTCTCCGCATTTACGAACGGATGGCCCGTAACGCCTGTTCCCTTAAGAACTCGTAAGTAGTTCTTGTGCAGTTCTTCACCCGCCTTGCCTCCCATGAGCGCCAGGTTCTGCTTGCCCTCGGGGGTGGCTGCGGTTGTTGGGTCGAGGTTGGTTGTGTACGAGGCGTTGCTGATCCCGTGGAGTATCTCGTGCAGCCCGTTGCTTCCATAAGGCCCAGCCAGGTCCTGACGGAATAGCGGGGTGTTCTGTACCGGGTTGCCGATTCCGTCTTGAGTTTCGTCGAACGTGCCACGCGGGTAAAAGTCCGGATTCTTCAGGTAGGCATCCACTTCCGCCTCGGTCGAGTCGACCCGGATGCCCTTCGGGGCGCGACCGACGGTTTTGCCGCCGAGTTCGAGTTGCAGGTTGGGATAGTAGGCACGGGAATTCGCAGCCAACGCGAGCAGCGATCCCATATCGAGCGAGTGCGTAGCCCGTCCGTCGAGCCGTCGTCCGACCGAACCCTTCCCAGGCATTTCAAAAATTGAATTGTCAGTGATCGTGTGGCAGATGGCGCAAGAGATACCGACTTTATCGCCTCGGGGAACGACACCGATGACGGCGTTCGCCTTAACGAGCCTCATCGTCGTCTTCGGATCATTGAGCAATGGGGCATTCTCCGGCGACAGATCTGTCTTGAGTTCTACGGCTAAGGCCTTCTTCAGGTCTGCCGGTACGGCGTCAGCGTCAACGTGCAGGCCGGCCTCCAAAGCCTGACGGGGGGTGAATTTCTCGTTCTCCATCCCTTTCGGCAGCTGAATCGCATCCGTCCAGAACCCCTCGTTCCCAAATGTCTCGAAGCGGAACACTTCACGCCCGGCCTCGGCGTTGCCGGCTTGGTGTCGTTGTCCGCCGGATTTTTCTTCCTTGACATCCTTATGCTGCTGCAGTGTCTCTCGAGGCACTTGGCTCTGGGACAAAACGTCGTCGGCTAATAGAACGATGGTGACGACCCCAATGGTTGCAGTTGTGAAAACGAGCGGGCGAATTTGGAACATGGCGTCCATCCTCTTAGAACTGTGTTCTTGTGGGCTGCTCAATAGGCAATCAAGGCTTGATTATTTAGCACGGAAAACTGCCGACCGTATTAGAATGTGTCAATATAATGGCTGGGCTTGTTGAGATTCTCTGTTCGATAACGTACGTACAGCGGGAATACTTCGTAACCATGAATCGAGTCGGACGATTGGTTTTACGCAAAAAACAAAACGCGCACGGCATTGCACTATTTGCAAACCAACCGCCCCTTCTCTCAAGGCTTGGTACCTGACATCATCTATGAAAGCGTAGTTCGCCTACTTCGGCCTGGGACGATTCAGTTTCGGCTGCACCGCCTGCAGCCGGCCGGCGCGCAATTCGCGTACAGCCTTAGCCACCGCGTAGCCGACATTACGCGCTTCCTCCCGCATGGCTTCATCGCCATCGAGCGTGTCGTGACTGGTTGCATAAGGTTCGAAGTAGCCGATGTAGCGGTCTAGCCGCGCCTGTGGGCCGGCGTCTATAAAACCCATCCAGTCGAGCCAGTCCGACAATCCGCGCCGCGAACCTTCGATACCGGCCACATCGCCATGAACAATCAAACCGTAGGCACGACCAGCCAGATGTTGCGGATACGGCCAGCCAGCCATCTCCAGTGCCTTGGCTTTATCGGGATTCTTACCTGACGTGGAGGAGAGGTCCGGGTTGCCGCCATCCGCACACACTAACCGGTCGATCATCAATTTCAGCGGGCTCGGGCTCTGGTACCAATATACCGGCGTCACAATAATAACGGCGTGGGCCTCGGTCCAGCGCTCGTAGATTTCAGCCATCCAGTCGTTGGTCTGATTCAGCGCATGGTTGGGATAGCAACTGCATGGCCAATGGCACAGCGGCATTGCCGTTGCCACACAGCCCTTGCACGGGTGGATATGGCGACCGTACTCGGAGGTGAGCAGGCTTAGATCAAGCAAATCGGTTTGCATGTCCTCCGCCGCCAGCGCTTCGCGCGCCATACCGGTCAGACGGAAGGATTTAGATATTTCACCAGGGCAGGTGCCGTCATTCCGCGCAGAGCCGCATATCAAAAGGACGCGCGATGGGCTCGCTGGATCAGCCCAGTTAGATTGAGCTTTCTCCAGGCGTTCTTTGATGACTAGCCATTCGACAGACAACTCGTACTCAGGGTCGGCGTAACCGGGACCCGCCGTGCGTGTGTGGAGTGTCTTGCGGCCATCTTTGTAGGCTTCCCACGCGATTTCTTCCAGTCGGGCAATCGCGTCGCGCTCAACGCCAAAGGCCGGATCGATGAACGAACCACGAAAGCGCACGCCGAATTCATCGCGCCCGAGTTGGGCGGGGGCCTGGCCTTTTCGAATTTCAATCATAGGAACACCCTTTGTCGGGTAAAGTAACTCCAAAAAATCTCTTCAGTCTGGTGACATCTTCAGTCTGGTGACATCGTCCGCATAGTCTATCATCCAATGGGGGACAGGCCGCCCATACATCCTATTAGACGCCGCCTTCAAAACTTGTGGCTAGAAAACCAGCGGCACCGAGAGCAGCGCCGGAAAGAGCGTTTGTCCAATTTGCCAGCCTTTCTTTCCCTGACTCATTCGTGTCCGTTTTATTCACAATACCGGCCTAATTAATTCCGGTCCTTGATTTGCCACTTTTCCCACCGCAGACGATACGGCCCATAACTGCATCTGATCCGGGGTAAAAGGTTTCAATAAGGGCAGCAGCATCGTATCAGGCAGTGCAGTAGGGGTCAGCCATGTATCCCAGGCATCCTCCTGGAGGATGACCGGCATGCGGTCATGGATGGGTTGCATTAATGCATTGCAGTCCGTGGTAACGAT
>JALYOY010000129.1 GCA_030856655.1 Pseudomonadota bacterium
TTCGATAGCAGTTACAACGCAACTATGTTTGGGCTGGATAGTGGGGTTAGCCCGGGAATGCCACTGGTAGAGCCGATTGAATGCGAAGGCGTTTATGAATATCCAATGACCGTTTTTGATAGCGGCACCAGATCATTGCGGCATGCACAGCTAACCGCCTGTTCATGCAGGGAGATAGAAGGGCTGCTCTGGCAGGCACTGGAATCCGGGCGCAAAGCCTTTGTTATTCTCTCACACAATTTCGAGCTACTTAACAGCGGTATGACCCGGCCGGATGATATCGTGGTAGCGCGCTTCCGCAAACTTTGCTCTTTTCTGGATCGTCATCGGGATTGCTTCCACGTCCGCGGGTTTTACGATTTAGTCCCGGCTCCGCCATTTTCGCAGCCGGCGCCCCTTACCTCGCCGATCTGGAAAACTGGACTTAGAATGCTGGAACAAGGCATGCGACGAGGGTTTCGTTGAGTCCGTTATGGCGCCGTCAACAGGTGCCTATAAAGCTTCAGCTTGGTGACAAGACATTGCTTTCATTTAATTCGTGGCTACAAGTTAGGGAAGTGGGGCTGGATGACGAAACGCCGCCAGTGGCGGAGCCGACACCGCCAGCCGACAATCTACGAACTGATAGCCAGGGCTTTTTGATACGGTCACTGCGCATTGCCGGTGGGCAGCCAGTGCTTAGAAGGCAGCATAAGTACCTCTGCTATGTGCCTTCCCAGTACCCGCGCTATTATATTGATATGCGTATGCCATTGTCAGAGTACAAGAGCAAATTTTCATCCAAGACGCGTTCGACTCTCAACCGTAAGATCAGAAAATACGCGGAGCATTGCGGTGGCAATATTTCATGGAAGGTTTACAAGGCGTCCGGGGAAATGCCGGAGTTCTTTCGATTAGCCCGGGCTGTTTCCAAAGTGACCTATCAGGAAAGGCTGCTTGACGCAGGCATACCTGATTCGGGAGAGTTTCTGCATGAAATGGAACAGCTTGCGCAACAGGGACGCGTTCGTGGTTTCATTCTTTTTCACAACGATCAGCCTGTCTCATATCTCTACTGCCCGGTAACTAATGGAGTGCTGATTTATGCCTTCCTTGGATATGACCCCAATTACATGAATTTTTCAGTCGGCACAATACTGCAATGGCTCGCCCTGGAACATTTGTTCGAGGAACGTTTATTTCGCTTTTTTGATTTCACCGAAGGACAGTCAGAGCATAAAAAATTATTTGCAACTAACAATGTTCAATGCGCCAATGTTTTCTTTCTGCGCAGAAGCTTCCGCAATTTCTTCCTTGTACAGAGTCAGAGGGGCGTCGACCAGATCGGTCACATTGTGGGCGAGAAGTTGGATCAGTTCGGCATGAAGGCGACAGTGAGAAGGCTGATGCGATTCGGTAAATGATGTTTTATGCCAAGACGAATTGCATTCGGCAGTCGGCGCGGCTCGTTCTAATCGGGGATACAACTATCGGCGGCAGTCTGTTTATTGTCTGCCGCCAGTCATATACGTGTTAAATTGACAGAGCCTTTACTGCGAATTCTTTTGAATCATGCCAATTAAACAAATTGTAAAGCGTGTGATGGATGCGGAGTGGGTCGCCCGCATCATTGAAGTGTTGGATCGCCGATCAGATAATCGAATGACCGAACTCGGGATGCTGAGCCAAGCCTTCGAGTTCGCAAAGATTAATGAAGTCCCCGGAGATTACTTCGAGTTCGGCTTGTGGCGGGGCAAGACCTTTGGCTACGCCCACCGGATGAAGCAGCGTTATGGCCGACATGAGATGAAGCTGTGGGGCTTTGACTCGTTCCAGGGATTACCCGCAACAGGAGAACATTCCGACAATATTTGGTATGAGGGGCAGTTTGCCTGCACCCGCCCGGAGTTCGAAACGATCCTTGCATCCCGTGGTATCCGGCAGCCGGAGTACGAACTGATCGAGGGCTTTTACAATGAAAGCCTGAACGAGGATACGCATCAGCGGCTAAACGGACGCAAAGCCGCAGTCATCTATGTCGACTGCGATTTATACGACTCAACTATTCAGGTACTCAATTTTATCCAATCATATATCGTGAACGGTTCTATTATCTGCTTCGACGACTTCTACAACTACAAGGGGGATCCTGCTCAGGGCGAGCAAAAAGCGCTGGCAGAATTTACGCAGCAGCAACCACAGCTGCATTTTATCCCCTATTTCGACTATGCCCCGCTTGGAAAATCATTCATCTGTAGGCTAAAATGAAGTTGGATATTTCAACGGAGCCTTGTAGGAAGACAATAACAACGCGCGATGTTTGAATTCGATAAGTACGAAATGCATTTGCATGTGGATCGAAATCTCGCTCCGCATCAACTGTACAAGCCTGTTGAAGGCATTGCGAAGATGTCTTTGCTTATGTGGGGTGAACACTGTGTGGAGTGCGCGGCCCCAGGCTGTTTTGCAACTTGCGATCTTTACCAGAGCAGACCGGATCGCCGTTGTCGGCGTTTAACGTATGGCATGTATTGCAACCGCCGCTTCCCATCCACTCGCGGCTATGGAGCGGAGGTTACATTCAAGAAATGGGGGAAGATCGAGGCTCGCGGCAATACCCTGATGTTGCCCGCGGGGGTAACCCTATTGGCCGAACGCGTGATCAGCCTGATTGCACCGCTGGCAAATACAGTGGGCGCATTGATGTACCGGGTCACCCGCGACATTCGCTGGTCATATTTTGAGCACGCGGTCCTCGAGCGTTTTGCCCGCTGGCTGCACCGAAAAAGTCGCGCCGAATCCAAGCCGGATTTTTTCCTGCTCGAAGTTTATAATCCGACCGATGCGCCGATAAGAATGCAGGTGAATATGGCAATCGCGAGCGGAACGATCAGTAAGCAGACGCAGTTCGTTCAGCTTCCTCCGCCGTTTCGCGCGTCCGTCATGCTTCCCCCCGGATATTCACGTCATGAGTTCGGGTACGAACAATTTTCCGCCATCACGGAGTGCGGCCACCCTTTCGACATCGCTATTATTCCGGATGGCGAGAATGCCTCGCGAGTCGTTTTCCTCGCTGCCGATTTTGTCGTTCACCGCGACGCTGACCGAGTGCAGAGTTTCAGTTCTCCAAAGATCAAATGTGTCGTGTGGGATCTCGACAATACAATGTGGAACGGGATATTACTAGAAAATGAAGCAGTGGCTTTGCGGCCGGAGGTACTTGAGTTACTGCGCGTCTTTGATGAACGAGGGATTTTACTCAGCATCGCGAGCAAGAACGACGAGGCAAGCGCGTGGCGGCGCCTTGAAGAACTGGGCATAGCGGATTATTTCTTG
>JALYOY010000134.1 GCA_030856655.1 Pseudomonadota bacterium
ACGCCTCCCCCACCCCCCCCAGTTACGGCGCCTGAAAAAGTATCCTTATCCGCTGATGAATTATTCGATTTCAATAAGGCGGTCCTAAGACCCGGCGGCAAAGAAAAGCTGGATGACCTCGCAGGCAAACTCGGGGATATCAAGTATGACACTATCGTTGCCATCGGATATGCTGATCGGATCGGCTCTGATGAATATAACAAGAAACTCTCCCTGCGTCGTGCTGAAGCTGTCAAGGATTACCTGGTCAAGGAAAAGGGTATACCTGCTGATCGCATCTTTACCGATGGTAAAGGCGAAGCCAATCCGGTAACCGGCGACTCATGCAAGGGCACCAAGAAAACCAAGAAACTGATTGAATGCCTGCAGCCGGATCGTCGTGTTGAAGTCGAAGTAGCAGGTACACGGGAAGTAGTGCAATAATTTAGATTCGAACGTAAAAAATTAAAAACCCTGCCATCGTGCAGGGTTTTTTTTTGGTAAGCTGCACTGACAGATGACTTGTCCGGTAAAAATTGACGCATTGCTGGAAGCCCGCTGGATTATCCCGGTGGAGCCCACCGGCACGGTGTTGCACAACCATGCCATCGCGATTGATCAAGGCCTGATCAGGGCGATTTTGCCAAGCGCCGAGGCGCAATCTCAATTTGCGCCAAGCGAACGGATCGTTCTAGATAACCATGCGCTGATTCCGGGCCTGATCAACCTCCACATCCACGCCGCCATGTCGCTGATGCGTGGAATGGCAGACGATCTGCCGTTGATGGAATGGCTCAACAAATATATATGGCCCGCTGAAATCAGGCACGTCGATGCGGACTTTGTCTTTGATGGAACCCGGCTGGCTTGCGCCGAAATGTTGAGAGGCGGGATCACCTGTTTTAATGACATGTATTTTTTCCCGGAAGCATCGATCCAAGCGGTGCTCGCCTCCGGTATGCGCGCCGCCGTCGGCATGATAATCATCGATTTTCCTACCGCTTACGCCAGCGACGCCGATGATTATTTAGCAAAAGGCCTGGCCCTGCGCGACAATTACAACCATCACCCGCTATTATCGTTCTGCTTCGCACCGCATGCGCCTTACACTGTTAGCGACAAGGTTTTTGCCAACGTGCTCACCTTGGCTGAGCAGCTTGATCTACCCATCCATGTCCATTTGCATGAAACCAGTGAAGAAATCAGAAATAGTCTGAAAGTTAACGGCGTGCGGCCGATAGAACGTCTTCACAGACTCGGCTTGCTCGGCCCAAATCTGATCGCCGTGCACATGGTTCATCTCACCGGAGATGAAATTGGCCTGATGGCGCAACAAGGATGCACCGTGGCGCATTGCCCCTCTTCCAATTTGAAACTTGCCAACGGGTTTGCGCCCATCGCCTCGCTGTTGAGTAAGGGAGTTAACGTGGGCCTTGGAACGGACGGTGCCGCAAGCAATAATCGCCTCGATATGTTCGAGGAGATGCGTTTTGCCGCTCTGCTTGCAAAAGGTCAGAGCGGGAGGGCGGATGTGCTGCCAGCATCTCAAGCGCTGCAAATAGCGACGCTCAACGGCGCCAAGGCGCTAGGTGTGGCTGCGATCACCGGTTCGTTGGTCGCCGGCAAAGCAGCTGACATCACTGCCGTGGATTTTTCCAGCCTCGAACTCGCACCCTGCTATGATCCTATTTCGCATCTTGTCTATGCCGCGGGGCGCGAGCATGTGAGTCATGTTTGGGTAAATGGTAAAATGCTTCTGAATGAGGGAGAACTGACCACTCTAAACGAGCAGGAATTATTGCTTAGAGCGGAATTCTGGCAGGAACAGATGTCAAACGGGATGAAGAGTTAATGATTAAAGAAACGGAAAGCAAGAGCGTCAATGTTGATCCATTGGAATTGGAAAAATTCAGCCAACTGGCACATCGCTGGTGGGACCCCAACAGTGAATTCAAGCCGCTGCATGAAATTAATCCATTGCGCTTGGATTACATTGACCGGTTAGCCAGTCTCGCGGGTAAAACCGTGCTGGACGTTGGGTGTGGTGGGGGTATCCTGTCGGAAAGCATGGCAGGGCGGGGCGCACATGTCACTGGCATCGATCTTGGCGATAAGGCTCTGAAAGTAGCAAAACTGCATTTGTTGGAAACCGGCAAGCATGTGAATTACCGTAAGATCGCGGTAGAAGATCTTGCAAAGGCACAGCCTCACCATTACGACGTAGTGACCTGTCTGGAAATGCTGGAGCATGTACCCAGCCCGGCAAGCATCGTGCACGCCTGCGCTGAGCTTGCCAAGCCGGGTGGCTGGATTTTCTTCTCAACCATCAACCGTAATCCGAAATCGTATCTGTTCGTCGTGATCGGCGCGGAATACGTACTGAATCTGCTGCCGCGAGGCACGCACGATTATGCAAAGTTTATCAAGCCTTCTGAGCTCGCGCGCATGGCTCGTGAAGCAGCCCTTCATGTGGAAGAGATCATTGGCATGACTTACAACCCCATCACCAAGGTCTATGCACTGGAACCCGATTCGGACGTAAACTACATCATGGCTTATCGTGCTTGAAATCGTGCAGATAGCGCGATGGTTAAGATGACGCCCGTGCCCGCGTGTACGCTAAGCGGTACGATTCGACGTTCCGAGCCTCGCCATAACGCAAAATCCTAACAACGCATTGAATGACGCAATCAGCGATCAAGGCGGTTCTCTTCGATCTCGACGGGACCCTCGCCGATACCGCGCCCGATCTGGGCCACGCCCTCAACCGGCAGCGTATCGCACGCGGCCTCCCAACGCTACCAATAGCGCTCATTCGTACCGAAGCATCGGCCGGTGCCCGCGGATTGCTGGGACTTGGGTTCAATATCAAACCCGGCGATTCCGCCTACGACGCAATGCGCAGCGAGTTTCTCGACTTTTACGCGGAACGCCTGTGCGACGAAACCAGCTTGTTTCCGGGTGTAGCCGAGTTGCTTGACCAGCTCGAGGCTCGGGGGCTTCCATGGGGAATTGTTACCAACAAACCCGCGCGCTTCACCCTGCCTTTAATGCGAGAGCTGGGCTTGGTCGAGCGAGCAGCCTGTATTGTCAGCGGGGGCGACACAGCCCACTCGAAGCCACACCCGGAGCCGCTGCTGACGGCCAGCAACATGATGGCCTTTGCACCCGCCGAATGTATCTACCTGGGCGATGACTTACGCGATGTACAGGCAAGCCTGGCTGCGGGGATGGAGCCTGTTATCGCAAGGTATGGCTACCTTGGGAACATAAGCCCGCCTGAAACGTGGGGTGCACGATATCTCATAGATCAGCCTCGGCAACTGCTTGATTATCTTTAGGTGCCCTTTATTCTGGTAGAATCGCATTGCTGGCGGTTGAACTCTTACAGTTCATTGCCATCTAACAAAAGTAATACAGAATGCCGGGGGCGACCTGGCTTCGACGTGGGTTGCAAAGCAGCGCAGGGCATACCGAGGACCAGTCACCTCGTAAATACATCTGGAAAAGTATAGTCGCAAACGACGAACGTTACGCTCTAGCCGCTTAAATCCGGCTGGACTCCGCACCGGTGGGCCTCAACGCCGGGTCTGGCAACAGACAGTGGAGCCATTAACGAGGATCGCGCTCAGTAGGGTTACTTTACAGAGCGTTAAACAATAGGTGCCTCGCCTGTCATCAGCCCGCCGGTTGGCGTATGCCAGGTTAAATTAAATAACATGGCTAAGTATGTAGAACTGTCTGTAGAGGACTTGCGGACGCGGGTTCGATTCCCGCCGCCTCCACCAATTGATGATTCAAGGAAGTCCAAAGAAGGCCGAAAACCTAAGTAAAACAAGGTTCTCGGCCTTTTTATCGTCCAGAGCGCTCCAGTAACTGCTATTGCAATCCCGTATTTTATGCAGTAACTTATGCAGTAACACCTTCTGTTACTGTTTCTCTACTAAAAGTTACTGCATTTTTCACGGGAGTTACTGCAATGGCGCGCCACCTCATCAAGACGGATGTAACAATCCGTAACATCAAACCTACAGAGGCTACGCTCCGGTTAAGCGATGGGGATGGTCTTTATCTGCTGATCAGGCCGAACGGAGCGAAGTGGTGGCGTTTAGATTACAGCACTGGGGGCAAACGCAAGACTCTTTCCATTGGTGTCTACCCCGATACTGGACTAAAAGCGGCGCGCGATACGCTCCCCGGCGGCAGCAACCTCGCCGCCGCTCTGTCCTTGAATGCCTGTCCGTATCGAACCAATTCCGTCCTTCATCGCTGCCACCGGTTCTTGGATCTATCGGGAAGACAACTATCGGACGCGGGTGGACCCTCGTTACGCAATTAGAGCACCTCTCGCCACCAGCGTCGGATTATGTAGATGCAGTTCAAATTACAACCGTTATCGGGGAGATTACCTTTGCTTCTTCGCCTTCGGTTCCGGCGCGACTTCCTCAGGCTGGTTGACTATGACCGGCGACCCTGTCGTCAGCTTGGCATACTCGGTTTGCCGCGGGCCGATGAGCACAATGCCCTTGTCCGTGATGACGTATTCGCGGATGTCTTTGCTATGATTGCTGCCGCGCATTTTTATGATCACCATCACCTTTCGTAGCTGGCCATTAATCTCCACATAACGCATCCG
>JALYOY010000157.1 GCA_030856655.1 Pseudomonadota bacterium
CTACTACCGTTTTGCTAAATGAACCGGAAGGTATTGCAACATTCAAGTCATCAGAAATTCGTTAGGGGTAACTTTTGGGGAACTAGAGGAACGGCGAATACGGTTAAGAATCTGTAACAGTACGATAGGAATGTTATTCGGTAGAGACCACCCCCGCCTCTAATATATCAAGAGTTATAAGGCCGATTGGGGAGCTAAGTTATTCATAAGGAATTTGAGTTTGACTATCGTGATCTACGGCATCAGGAACTGCGATACGGTCAAGAAAGCCCGTTCCTGGCTGGACGCCCATGAGGTGTATTATCATTTTCAATGACTACAAGACGGCTGGGGTCGAGCGGAATCGTCTGGAACACTGGTGTCATGAACTCGGCTGGGAAACTTTGCTGAACCGGGCGGGCACGACATTTCGAAAGCTCACGGATACAGACAAACAGGCGCTTGATGCACACAAGGCCATTGCGCTGATGATGGCCCATCCCTCCCTTATCAAGCGGCCTGTGCTGGATCTCGGCGGACGCCTGTTAGTAGGGTTCACGCCGGAGTTGTACGAAGGCAATGCGATGTAACGTGTGATCTCAGCCTGGGCGGACGAGAGCCATTATGACGCTACGCTGAATCACTCTACCTAAGCCGGTTCGATTCCGACATCCGCTTCCACCATATAACGGTTACAGCAGTAAGTAATAACACAGCAAAATGGCGACACCATAGTTTCGCTGTCATTTCGTTTTTTATACTTTCCACTTCCATCCAGACCTACCGGCCGCGATGATTCTCAGGCGTTTTGAAAGCCTTTTGTTCGCTACCTGAATACCTCCTTCCCGGTGCGGCCATATAGCAGATGGCCGGCTACTCTGCATTGCCTTGTCAGCATCCCGCTGCCATATCATTCATCCACTGATAGCCGTAAGTGCACGCTATATCGCCCAAGGGGCCGCTATTTCTTGATGTAACGATCAAACTACTCTTCTGTGTGGCCTACCGTACAGATTCAGTTGAAGAAATGCGAGAAGGTGCTGGTGAAAAAAGTCAGTTGATTCTCTCAATTCTTAACTCGAGCGCGACAGTGGTGACTAGCCCCTTCGCTTCGTTTATTTTATAACTGAGTC
Organism: Pseudomonadota bacterium; assembly: GCA_030856655.1. Lineage (GTDB taxonomy): Bacteria > Pseudomonadota > Gammaproteobacteria > Burkholderiales > Nitrosomonadaceae > Nitrosospira. Next base: position 1,113 of record JALYOY010000157.1, read on the forward strand.
TTGATGGAGTGGAAAATGAAAAAACCGGTAGATAGGGATATATTCGGTTATACCCTTGCCCAGTCTGAAGATTGGGCGGAAAAAAGTTCACGGAAAATGTTTAAGCGACACAAGAAAGAACAAAATTTTATGGATGATGTATCCGAGCGCAGTGGACGCAAAGTGATCCCTATTTCGCAGAAACCCAGGCATCGTCCGCGCGCGAGTTGAAAGATAAGTGCCGCGCCGTTCCGCCCCAGGATGCTATGCAGAATGCCCTTGCCTCTGTCGCTTTAGCACGAGGCCGGATGGACAGGCAAAGGGGAGAGGGATCTGCTATTTCTTCCAACACCAAGACAGCGGAGGGTGACGCGGTGGTCATGGTACAAACGAGATAAGTATTTAGCCCAGGAATGGGATACTGAGGGTGTCAGAGGAAGCTATTAGGCGACCTTGCTTCGTCCTGCAGCGGTACTAGCATGCGTCCGCCAGTAACGCCTGCGTCAGCGTAATTACACAGTACCGCCCTGGCAACCTCTCGCAATGTGGATGCCTTGCACAGCACCACGCATGCTCCGCCGAACCCCGCACCGGTCAATCGCGCCCCATACACATGAGGATGGGCCTGAAGCAGTGCCACCAGATAATCAAGCTGAGGTACCGAAACCTCATAGTCGTCCCGAAGGCTCGCGTGCGAGGCATTCATCAGTTTGCCGAATTCCCGTGCGGTTTCGCCGGTTGTCGCTTGGAGAATACGGGCGTTCTCGCTGATAACGTGACGTACGCGGCGGCGCAACGGTTCAGGCAGAGCCTCCGCAGCGGAAGCATCGTGGATGTCGCGTAGGGCGGTAACGCCAAGCTGTCGCGCTGCCTCTTCACATTCAGCGCGACGCTGGTTGTAACCGCTGTCGGCAAGCGCGCGTAGAACTCCTGAATTCAGTGCCAGCACTGCTGACATGGGTGGTAGCGGAATCAGCCGCCGCTCCAGTGTACGCGTATCGAGAAACAATGCGTTATGGGTATCCGCAAGGCTTGAAGCCATTTGATCCATAATGCCGCAGCGCACACCAGCATGCCTTATCTCGGCACGCTGTGCCAGCCGCGCGATGAGGACATCATCAAGTGAGGCGCCCGTCAGCGAGCGTAAGGCTCGGAGCGTAGCAACCTCGAGCGCCGCACTGGATGAAAGACCGACCCCGATGGGGACGTTGGAGCTTACATGAACGTCGAGCGCGGGTATTTTGACGCCGATTGCGCGCGCTTCCATAAAGCATCCGTACACATACGTGGCGAAATGTTCCGCCGGCGCCTGGTCCAGCGTAAAACGAACGGTGCTGCCGAGCGCATCCGCATGCAAGGCGTATTCACCTTTATTGTTGGGGCGCATGCTCACAAGCGTGTGCTGGTCGATGGCGATCGGCAATACGTAGCCGTCATTGTAATCGGTGTGTTCGCCCAGCAAATTGACGCGCCCGGGCGCTCGTCCCACTGCCGTGGGAGACGCTTCAAATATTTCCTCGAAGCTGCTCATTGAATGTCCCGGCTGAAATAGTGGAACCAGTCACGCTGCAGCGGCCGGTATTGCGCGGCTGGGCTGGGGCGATCATTCCAGATTGACTTCCACTTGCTGCAGTTCTCGGGCTTTGTCTTCCGGTAGCGCGTCCATTGCAAAGAAGCCCGCGGCGATTTCCGTACCGGCCAGATACTTGAGCCGGTCACGTGTGCGATATGGTGGATAAAATTGCGCGTGCAGATGCGACTCAGGGTGTGGTTCGCCATCAGTGGGCGCCTGGTACCACGCCATCAAGTAGGGGAAAGGCCTTTGCCAGAGCCCATCGTATTTCAGCAGCACTGTCTTCATTGCCCGCGCCAAGTCAGCGCGTTGCTCCACGGTGAGCTGAACAAAACTCTCCACCGGCTCAATAGGGGCGATCCAAACCTCATACGGATAGCGGGCACACACGGGTACGAACGCCACGGCGTGGAAGCCCTCATAAAGCATGCGCACGCCCGCCCGGCTCTCGGCGGTTATGAAGTCGCGCAACACTCCGCTGCCGTCCTTCGCATAGTGCAGCTGCGCTTCCTGTTGCATGCGTGCCGGCACGGGCGGTACCACCGGATAAGCGTAGATTTGGCCATGCGGGTGGTGCAAGGTCACGCCGACCTCGGCGCCACGATTCTCAAACGGCAACACATAGGCAATGTCTCCGCGCTGCGCAAGTTTTAGGGCGCGGTCACCCCACACTTGCAGAAGCAATTCGATATGATCGAGCGGAAGCGCGCCAAGTGATGCCTGAGCATCCTGCGTGAACACCACCCACATCGCAATAACCAACCGCGGGGGCGCTCGGCACGATCAGCGATGGCGGCTCCACCTCGGGACCGCCGGGGGAGGGGGAGCGGTTGTCGAACACCGCGATGTCCCACGCTCCTGTCGGCAATTCCGTGGGATGGGCCGGATCAGTGGTAACCGCCAAGGGATTATACTCAGGGGGGCAGGAACGTGCGCCCCTGCCGATATGCGGCGTAAGTTACCCATTCTCCACGCAACGGGTGCCACCGGAGGTGCGGACTCGCATTCAGCGGTTCCGCAAACGGGCTCGGCGCGGTGGTCCGAAAATTCATTGGCTCGCGGCAGTAAAGCGTTAGCCGGCGTCCATCCGGTTTCGTTAGATCAAGCGTATGCACTAGACTCCGCCGAATACGTAGGAGGGCGAAACACCCGTCATTCTGGCGATGTCCTTAAGGGGTATCTTGGGCGTCCGGTCAGCGCAGAGGAGCCCATTTGCCTCCTGGAAAGTGTCGGCGAACTGCGTGTAGCAAAAACCGCTGAAGAGGGCGATGTGAATCACCGTGTGCATCAGTTCGCCGTACATTTTTGAAAACTCGCTGGCATTCTTGGCGGTGGCGTAGCCCCAAGTCTGCTTTACGTCCTGCTGGTGGCACTTTACAAAAGAGATCCCGCCGAATTCAGTCAACATGATCGGCTGGCCTCGATGGGGATAGCCATCGAGCGTGAGTATGCGGCCGCCCGGCCGCCGCCGGTCAAACAACTGGTCGAGACGGATTTCCGGACCGTAGCGCTGGCGCAAGTGTTCAATATTGGGGTCGTAATCATGAATACCGATAATATCGGTGGCACTGCTTTCCCAGCCGTCGTTGCCGATTACCGGACGGGTGGCGTCCAGCGTACCGGTCAAGTGATACAGCGCTTCGACGGCATGGCGGTGCTTGCCCACCGCAGTGAGTTCGGGAACACCCCAGGATTCGTTGAAAGGCACCCACACAACGATGCAAGGATGGCTATAGTCGCGCTCGATTACCTCTGCCCATTGGCGCACCGTTCTCTTGATGGCGCTTCGCATGTGCAAGCAAGCGTTCGCCATGCTGGAGGATGATTTCAACAGTCAGGTCGTTGCCCGGATCTCCTATAATCCGCGCCTCAAACCCAATTGAATAATTCTCGACTTGAGGCGTCCATCGAATTTTTCCAGATAAATATTCGGTACCCGTTCGAGCCATACCGTCTGCCATATACCGGTGGTTCTCGGATACCAGATGGAATGAGGCTCTAGTTGCCAATCCTGCTTCCCGCGTGGCTTGGCCAGCTCATCGGGATCGTCCTCTACCTGCACCGTTACCGTTTGAGCCCGACGAGTTGAGCATGTGCGTGATATCGGCCCAGAACGGGGTATAGCCACCCTCATGGGTGACCGCCAGACAGCCGTTAACCCACACGCGTGCGGCGTAATCAACCGCTC
>JALYOY010000167.1 GCA_030856655.1 Pseudomonadota bacterium
CTTCTATGCCGTAGGCGAGTGCGCCTGCGTTTCGGTGCATGGCGGCAATCGTCTCGGAACCAATTCGCTGCTCGATATCCTTGTGTTCGGGCGAGCCGCCGGCAATCAGATAATCGATGATTTGAAAAAAAACACGCATCACAAGCAGTTACCGGCAGATTTTGCCGACAATGCGCTCTCTCGGCTTGCCCGCCTGGACGGCCAGAAGAATGGCGAAAGTGTCGCGCAAGTAGGCGATGCGCTACGCAAAACCATGCAGACGCATTGTGGCGTATTCCGTTTCGCCGACATGCTCAAGCAGGGCGTGGTAAAAATCAGCGAATTAGCGGAACGTGCCAGGCACACTGAGATCAGGGACAAGAGCAGAGTCTTCAACACCGCTCGGGTAGAAGCGCTGGAAGTCGACAACCTTGTGGAAGTAGCGACGGCTACCATGATTTCGGCCGAGGCGCGCACTGAAAGCCGCGGCGCCCATGCGCGTGATGATTTTCCCGAGCGAGATGACGACAAGTGGCTCAAGCATACTTTGTACTTCAGCGAGGGGCGGCGGTTGGATTACAAACCGGTTCGATTAAAGCCTCTGACAGTGGAATCGTTTCCGCCCAAGGCAAGAACCTATTAACAGGTAGTTTAATGGCATGCCGCTTTCGGCGCGCGCGCAGTAAAGCATGCAAGGAAAGGAAATGAAAACCATTGAGCCGTGCGTTTTGGTGATTTTCGGAGCAGGTGGAAACTTGTCGCGGCGTAAATTGATTCCCGCACTGTTCCGGCTTGAAGTTGCCGAACGTCTGCCGGAAAAGATGGCGATACTTGCCTGCAGCCTGGAACTGTGGAGTAACGAACAGTGGATCGCAGAGGTGTCGGACATGCTGCGGTTGAAATTTCCTGACGGGCTCGACGAGCAGGCATTTGAGCGTTTTTGCGCCCGGCTGCATTACCATCCCAACCCTCCGGGCAGTGGTGATGCTTACCTTAAATTACAAAGAATATTGGAAGAAACCGCAGGATTTTCCCCCAATGTCGTGTTTTACATGGCAGTGCGACCGTCTGAGTTTCCGGCAATTATCGACAAACTCGGTGTGAGAGGTCTTCTCAAGCAGAAAAAGGGCTGGTGTCGCGTCGTAATCGAAAAGCCTTTTGGCTACGATTTGTTAAGTGCGCAGACTCTGCAAGGAAGCTTGTACCGGCATTTGAACGAGCCGCAAATTTACCGCATTGATCACTATCTCGGAAAGGGCACCGTGCAAAACGTGATGGTATTTCGCTTCGCCAACATACTGCTGGAGCCGCTGTGGAATAACCATTATATCGACCATGTGCAAATCACCCACTCCGAAACCCTGGGTATCGAGGGACGCGCTGATTATTACGAGGGAGCCGGTGCACTGCGCGACATGATCCAGAGCCACTTGCTGCAGCTGCTTGCCTTGGTAGCGATGGAACCGCCGGTAACATTATCCGCCGAGCATTTACGGGACGAGAAAGTAAAGGTTCTAAAAGCGATACGGCCGATCACGCAGAATTCCGTGCATGCCCACGCATTTCGTGGGCAATATACCAGCGGCATCATCAACGGCAAACCCGTGCCGGGATATCTGGATGAACCAGGGGTGGCAGCGGATAGCGCCACGGAAACGTATGCGGCGCTAAAGCTGTTTATCGATAACTGGCGTTGGGCTGGAGTTCCCTTCTACCTGCGCACTGGCAAGCGCATGACGGAAAATAGTTCGGCAATCTACATCCGTTTCAAAAGTCCGCCGCAGGATTTGCTGCGCCACACGCATCGGGACTCCTCTCACCCGAATTGGATCATGCTGGGCATCCAGCCCGATGACTGCTTGAAAATGGAAATTCAGGTCAAGGTTCCCGGACTGGACCTGCATACCCGTACCATCAGTCTGGATGCCACTTATCGGAAAAGCAGCGAAGTTGACTACGACGCTTACGAAGGCTTGTTGCTGGATGTGATGCAAGGCGACCATTCACTATTTCTGCGCATCGATGAAGTGGAATGGGCCTGGCGCGCAGTGGATCCTATTATCAAGGTGTGGGCGATGGAACGCGATTTTATCAATGGGTATCACGCTGGTAGCTGGGGACCGAGGGGCACCTATCGCCTCTTCGATAGCGACGACCAGTTCTGGCGTCATTCCCTGAATCCGGAAGGCGCTGACTTACAGGCGTTTTGATATCGTATTGTTTTGCCGGATTCAGGTTGAAAAACCCTCGCAGGTTTAACTGGAGATAACAAATGCTCAGACTTTTAAACGAATCTGATTTTACCCACAAGAAATTCGGCTTCGACGCGGATTCAATCAAGCAATCTCTTTCCAACTGTTTGATTTACTCGGTGGGAAAAGACACCATTACCGCCACCGATCGTGACAGGTTCTTCGCTGCGGCTTATGTAGTGCGCGACCGTTTGATCGATCGATGGATGGAAACCATGCGTAGCTATTACATCCATGATGTAAAACGGGTTTACTACTTTTCCCTGGAATTCTTAATGGGGCGCACACTAATGAACAGCGTGCACAACCTCGGTTTTGACCAGCAATTCCGCCAGGCATTTATGGAGTTGGGGATCAATCTGGAAGATGTGCGCGAGATAGAACCGGACGCGGCGCTCGGAAATGGAGGACTCGGGAGACTTGCTGCCTGCTTTCTTGATTCCATGGCGACGCTCAATCTGCCCGGCTACGGCTATGGCATCCGCTATGAGTATGGCATGTTTTCCCAGCGCATCGAAGACGGCAGGCAAATCGAGCATCCCGACAACTGGTTGCGTTATGGCAATCCGTGGGAATTTCCCCG
>JALYOY010000237.1 GCA_030856655.1 Pseudomonadota bacterium
GCTGGGGCTGCTGGTCGGCAGGCCGGAATGGCTGATACATTTGGAAAAACTGCGTTTGCCGTATAATGTGGGAATTGTCACCCAGCTGATAGCGGAAAGAGTATTGCGGCATCATGATATCCTGTTGCAACAGGCCGCGGCGATCAAGACTGAGCGCACACTGATGAGTAAGCGCCTGGCGGCGCTGGACGGCATTGAAATTTTTCCGACAAATGCGAATTTTATTTTGTTCCGCATGACTCAGCGGAATGGGGCCAGTCAAGTGTTTCAAAGTCTCAAAAAGCGGGGTGTATTGATTAAAAATCTCGACGGCTCGCACCCCTTACTGAAGAACTGCCTGCGCGTAACAGTGGGAACTGCCGGTGAAAACGCGCAATTCTTGGAAGCGCTGCAGATCTCGCTTAATAAACCTAACAATTAATCCATCCATGCGCCAAGCCCAAGTTACGCGTAATACGTTGGAAACCCAGATCAGCGTCAAAGTTGATCTTGATGGAACCGGCACGGCAATTCTGGATACGGGCATACCATTTCTGGATCATATGCTAGACCAGGTGGCGCGTCATGGCATGATAGATTTGGAAGTTGCCGCCAAGGGCGATTTGCACATTGATGCACATCACACCGTGGAGGATATTGGCATCACCCTTGGCCAGGCATTCACCCAAGCTATCGGAGATAAGAAAGGTTTGCGCCGTTATGGTCATGCTTATGTGCCTCTGGACGAAGCTTTGTCGCGAGTGGTGGTGGATTTCTCGGGGCGTCCCGGCATGGCATTTAACATCCAGTTTGTACGCGCCCGCATCGGCGAGTTCGATGTTGATTTGATAAATGAATTTTTCCAGGGTTTCGTCAACCATGCCATGGTGACATTGCACATTGACAATCTTTCCGGGCGCAACGCTCATCACCAGGCGGAAACCGTATTCAAGGCATTTGGCCGCGCACTGCGCATCGCGGTGGAACCCGACCCTCGTGCGGCTGGAATAATTCCCTCCACCAAAGGCTCGTTGTAGCGTCCTCACTGCTCATTTGCACAGTATGACTGATATTGCAATCGTTGATTACGGCATGGGTAATTTGCGCTCAGTGTCCAAAGCCCTGGAGCATGTTGCCCCGACCGCCACCATCGCCGTCACCGACGACCCTGAGGTGGTGCGCAAAGCCGGCCGTGTAGTGGTTCCCGGACAGGGCGCGATGCCCGATTGTTTGCGTGAACTTGATGCACGCGGGCTGCGCGGTGCAGTGGTCGATGCTGCCCTCAGTAAACCGTTTCTCGGTATTTGCATCGGCCTGCAAATGCTGTTCGAGAGTAGCGAGGAAGGTAATGTAGAAGGCCTCGGTATCGTGCCCGGCAAAGTGCGGCGCTTCGCATCCACGACGATTGCCAGTACAAATGGGCAAAAGCTCAAAGTTCCGCACATGGGTTGGAACCAGGTCCATCAGACTATCGAGCACCCCTTGTGGAAAGGCATTCCCAAAGATGCACGCTTTTATTTTGTCCACAGTTATTATGTCGAAACCGCCAACGCGGAACCGGCGGCAGCCTATAGCCTTTATCCTTTTCCGTTTACTTGCGCGGTGGCGAAGGATAATATTTTTGCCGTCCAGTTTCATCCGGAAAAGAGCCACGAAGCGGGCTTGACGCTACTGCGTAACTTTGTGCGGTGGGAACCCGTTTCCGGGATCGGTAATCAGATTCGGGGGTAAACTTTCCCGCTGCGAAACTCCAGAAGTTCATTCCAATTTAATTCTGATTAAAAATGCTTATCATTCCTGCAATCGACCTGAAAGACGGCCAATGCGTACGTCTGAAACAAGGTGTGATGGAAAACGCGACGGTATTCTCGGATAATCCCGGAGCCATGGCCAGCCATTGGCTGGATCAGGGCGCGCGCCGACTGCATCTGGTGGATCTTAACGGTGCGTTTGCGGGCAAACCAAAAAATGAACCGGCTATTCGCGCCATTGTTGAAGCCATCGGCGACGAAATTCCGACGCAACTCGGCGGCGGCATCCGCGATCTCGACACAATCGAACGTTATCTCGACGATGGCGTCACTTATATTATCATCGGTACTGCGGCAGTGAAGACGCCGGGCTTCCTGCACGACGCCTGCAACGCTTTTCCCGGTCATATCATAGTGGGACTGGATGCCAAAGACGGGAAGGTCGCCGTCGACGGCTGGTCCAAAGTCACTGGTCACGACGTGGTAGACCTTGCGAGAAAATTCGAGGATTACGGTGTGGAAGCGATTATCTATACTGATATTGGGCGCGATGGCATGCTAAGCGGTGTCAATGTCCAGGCTACCATCGAATTGGCCAGGGCGCTTACGATCCCAGTCATTGCGAGCGGAGGCATTACCAATCTCGACGACGTCAAAGCGCTTTGCGAAATCGAAACTGAGGGCGTCATGGGCGCTATCACGGGACGTGCCATATATGAAGGGACTCTGGATTTCAAATTGGCGCAGGCGCTGGCGGACGATCTGAGTATAAAAATGAAATCACGAGATGCAAGTCTTTCCTGACGAGATTCCCATAATTCCTTTCCATAATTCATAATTCATTGCGAAAACGATAAAACGGTAGAACCAAAACAGGAAACTCAGTTTTCCGAGTGATGCCACCTTCCTTACCTTTCTATGCCTCTATTACTTTTATGGTAAAAGTTCTTTAGTCTTATGGGCCTTGCCAAACGTATTATCCCGTGTCTTGATGTAACAAATGGACGCGTAGTCAAGGGCGTCAATTTCGTCGAGCTTCGAGACGCGGGTGATCCCATCGAAATATCGCGCCGTTACGACGACCAGGGCGCGGATGAGCTAACCTTTCTTGATATCACCGCCAGTTCTGATAATCGTGATTTGATTCTGCGCATCATTGAAGAAGTGGCAGCTCAGGTGTTCATTCCGTTAACCGTGGGCGGTGGAGTTCGTCAGGTAGCAGATGTTCGACGGCTATTGAATGCCGGGGCCGACAAAGTCAGTATTAACACCTCGGCGGTGCAGAATCCTCAACTGGTGGCGGATGCGGCAAGCCGTTACGGTTCGCAGTGCATCGTGGTGGCGATAGATGCCAAGCGGGTGAACAACGCTGATATGAATCCTCCGCGCTGGGAGGTATTCACCCACGGAGGACGCAAGGCTACCGGTCTGAACGTGGTCGAGTGGGCGAAAAAGATGCAGTTATTGGGTGCGGGCGAAATATTGCTTACCAGCATGGATCAGGATGGCACCCGCAATGGTTTTGACCTGGCACTTACCCGTACGGTCTCGGACGCCGTGGACGTGCCGGTAATCGCGAGCGGAGGCGTAGGTAATTTGCATCATTTGACGGAAGGAGTTCTGCAGGGCCACGCTGATGCGGTGTTGGCAGCAAGTATTTTTCACTATGGGGAATACACCATACGCCAGGCTAAAGCGTATATGGCGCAACATGGCATTGAAGTGCGGCTATAGTGGTAGAATCCACGGACTTGTGATAACCCCCACGCGGGCGCGACGGTGGTTTTGCGGATAGGATGCCCCGAAAATATGAGAGGCGACAACGCGAATGGCATTCCCCTTTTCGCAAGGAGCCCGACAAGCAGACCGTCCCAGAGTATAAGTAGCCGCCGTCCCTGCGGTTGAGGAGCAGCGCGCTCGCGTAAGACCTATTTCAAAGATTCCTTAAATAACCTGATCCTCAGCATATCCATGTCCGAAAATTGGCTCAACAAGGTAAACTGGTCCGCAGACGGACTGGTGCAGGTGGTGACGCAAGAAGCCTGCAGTAATAAGGTCCTGATGGTCGCCTGGATGAACCGGAAGTCGCTTCAGCTTACTGTCGAAACCAATGAGGCGCATTACTGGTCGCGTTCCCGCAAGAAACTCTGGCACAAAGGCGAAGAATCAGGTCATGTCCAGAAAGTAAAAGAAATCCATCTGGATTGCGATGAGGATGTCCTGTTGCTGACAGTGGAACAAGTTGGCGGCATAGCTTGTCATACCGGCAGGCATAATTGTTTTTTTAATAAACTGAAAAATAATCAATGGGTGGTTGTTACTCCAGTAATTAAAAGTCCCGAGGAGATCTACAGGAAGTGACCGATCCAGCTATTCTTAACCGCCTGGCTGCAACTATCGAAGCTCGCAAGAACGCGGATCCTGCGGCCTCTTATGTGGCGAAACTGCTGCATGAGGGACAGGACAAGATTCTCAGGAAGGTTGCGGAGGAAGCGGTAGAGATTTTGCTGGCTTCGAAAGACGGGGATAAGCAGTACATTGCACGCGAGACGGCAGACCTGTGGTTCCACTGTTTGGTGCTGCTGGCTCACCATGGCCTAGGGCCGGACGATGTGCTGGATGAATTACAGCGCCGCGAGGGAATTTCGGGGATACATGAAAAAGCTTTACGAAAAGCTGGGTAAAAATGGATAACTGCATATTCTGCAAAATCGTGGGAGGAGAGATTCCCAGCAGGAAAGTGTACGAGGACACCGATGTTTTCGCATTTCATGACGTCCATCCGGCAGCGCCGGTACATTTTATGTTAGTGCCCAAGCTGCACATCGACTCACTGGCCGACGTCGAAGACAGTCACCGCGATTTGCTAGGCAAGATAATGCTGCTGGCACCCAGGCTGGCGAAGGAACAGGGTTGCACCGACGGCTTTCGTACCGTTATCAACACCGGACATGTGGGCGGACAGGAGGTTTATCACCTGCATGTTCACGTCATCGGTGGCAGGG
>JALYOY010000258.1 GCA_030856655.1 Pseudomonadota bacterium
GTGATGAAAGCACGGAAATCAGCATGTGCCCTTATCCCGGCATGGAAGAAGTAAAAGGCCAGGGACATGCCAAGCGTGCGCTGGAAATCGCAGCAACGGGCAACCATAGCGTGTTGATGGTCGGACCGCCCGGCACGGGCAAATCCATGCTTGCGGCACGATTCCCCGGCATCCTGCCGTCCATGACTGAAGACGAAGCACTTGAATCCGCTGCCATGCAATCCCTGAGCAGCGGCGGCTTCAACGTTGCAAACTGGAAACGTCGTCCTTATCGTTCGCCTCATCATACCGCTTCCGGCGTTGCCTTGGTCGGCGGCGGCAGCAATCCTCGTCCCGGTGAGATCTCGCTGGCTATGAATGGTGTATTGTTTCTCGACGAGCTACCGGAGTTTGATCGCAAAGTGCTGGAAGTGCTGCGCGAACCGCTGGAGTCGGGACGCATCACCATATCACGGGCCGCGCGCCAGGCAGACTTTCCCGCCCGGTTCCAGTTGATAGCGGCAATGAATCCCTGTCCCTGCGGCTACCTCGGACATTACAGCGGGAAATGCCGCTGTACGCCGGACCAGGTAACACGCTATCGCGGCAAAATTTCCGGCCCCCTGCTTGATCGCATCGATATACAGATCGAGGTACCCGCCGCGCCTCAGGAAGATCTGATGAGCCAGACCCAAGGCGAATCAAGCAGCACAGTCAGGCGACGCGTCGAAACAGCTTATCAGAGGCAATTGGCACGACAGGGCAAAGCCAACTCTCATTTAACGGTCAGGGAAATCGATAAATATTGCGTCCCGGATCCCTTGGGAGAAAACCTGCTCAAGCAAGCCATCAGCCGCCTGAATTTTTCCGCGCGGGCTTATCATCGCGTCTTAAAAGTGGCGCGCACGATCGCCGATCTCGCGGCAAGCGACGGCATAACCAGTACCCATATCGCGGAAGCAGTACAGTATCGGAAACTGGATAGGAATTAGGAAGAATTTATATGAGCTGTGAAAAGCTTCTCAACAGCATAAACCTCATCCAATTTTAAGAGAAAGGCATGCCAAACAATAAAGCTGCTAAGCAGGAACCTGAGCCATATGACATCGTGATCGTAGGTGGCGGAATTGCGGGCCTGTATTGCTGCCACGAGCTGATCAAGAAGCGTAAGTTGCTAAAAATTGACAGCATTCTCCTTCTCGAAGCCTCAAACCGGTTTGGAGGTCGAATAGAAACCTGGTCCTTGCTGAGAACTGACGAAAAGAACGGAGAAGCCATCGGATTTGACGATACGTGGGATCCGTGTAACTGGGATTTTACCAGCGGCAAGCCGGATCCTTTTGAACCACAAGGTGATAAGAAGTCCCCCTATAGAGGTCCTGGGGAACAGCAGTCGATAGCAAAAGATGGGAATGATATTGAAGGGCCATCCCAGGTTGACTATTTTCGCGCAGAATTTGGGCCCATGAGAATCGAGCCACGCCATCAGCCATTACTGCAGGCGCTGCTCGACGAACTAGAAATCAGAGAACCAGTCCCGGGCCACGAAGAAAGTCTGGATGATTTGGTACCGTTCTCTTCATATGTCTCGGAAGATCCAATGGAACCTCGATTTACCCTTCGGGAAGAAGAGGCCAAACAGAAAACCCCCTTTGACTTAATGATACTGGCTCTCAGGCGCATCTTTGAACTCGTCGAGCTCGATAATCTGGATACCCCATGGAAGACCGATGCAGCTAATGAACAGTGGAGAGATTTAAAGGAAGAAGCATTCTTTTATCGCCATTACTGGAAAGGGGAGTTGCTCGAATGGATTCATAATATTACTGACGAAGATTTGGAAGTCATTCGAAAAACCGCTAGTTTCAGAGGCCAGCCGCTGTGGAACCTGGGTTTCTGGAACGTCCTTAGCGAGGTATTAAGCCACTACGCTGTGGTCAAGATAAGAGATTGGGGAAGTTATTACCACTTTGTCCATGAGAATTTGAATGCTGCGGAGTGGATTATTTTTTGGCTTAGAGCAATCCGAAGCACGGGGTCGCTTCGCGGTATTCGTGGAGGAATGAGCCGGATCATCTGGAAGCTTTTGGAGAGACTTTATAACGAAAGAGAAAGCAATCCTTCATTGTGTATTCAGAAAGGCAGGAAAGTAGTAGACATTCGATGCATTGGTGACGAAATTGATGTCATAGTCGAAAACGAAAAAGAAGTCATCAAGGCGCGAAGAGTTATTCTTGCTTTGCCTAAGCGCCCACTCGACAAATGTCCTCGAATGGAAGCCGCCTCAACGACGGCTTAAAGAAGCCTTGAATGCCGTTGCTTGCCTTCCACTGTTAAAGTGCTTTTCGTTATCGAAAGACCGTGGTGGGAAGACAACAGGCCTCTTAACCGCTATGCAGCGGATATTCCTACACGAGAGTTGCTCTATGTAAAAAGTAATGACCGGACAAAGGGGTTGATCATGGTCTACACAGATCGCCCGGCAATCACCTTCTGGTCCGATTACCTGCGAACGCTAGAATCCAATCAAAACCCGCCTAATCAGGAGCCATCGGAAGACCCTCAGCTTGAGAGCCAGGAAGTCGCCAAGACATGGTTCTTGAAATTGGAAAAAGAATCTTTCCGGCCAGAAGCGCCCGAGGAAAACCGGATTATTGTGAAAAAGCCGGGCTATCCTAGATTGTGGCAACGCTTTGTGCAGTTTGCAAGGGACTATGAGCATCATGATTTTACTCATGACCGCTTGCTCGCCTGTGGTATGCGCGACTGGGGCAAGAGCCCCTTCGGGGCCGCTGCTCAGGGATGGCTGCCAGGCGTGATGTCCTGGAAACACATCGAATTTCTCGAGGCATTTTCCTTGGATCAGGACGATTCGGAATGAAGAATATCCATATCTGCGGAGAAGCATTCTCCGATTACCAAGGATTTGTAGAAGGTTCGCTTCGATCCGCAAGACGTGCTCTACGCGTCATTGAAAAACAATCAAAGTCGACTGACTGATAGGGATGCGATGCCTTCACCTTACTCGACCCAAAATGTTTTATCCTATATCTGGGACGCCAGCTCACTTTTCACGCATTCTTCAGCTCCGAATCCCTCATCACGTTCGTCATTTTGTCTCCATCGAAATTCTGTGTCAGTGACTGGATCAGAACATGGGACGAAGCCCTGCTATCCCGGTGAACCGGAGGGTTAAGGCAAAACACCGGTAGAGGCATGATAGAATCCAGCGTCCCACCGAAAAATGCAGCCCTCCATGAACGAACACCCCAGCACCGCCTTGCTCAAAGATCTGCTTGCTCGACGCATCTTGATGCTCGACGGAGCGATGGGCACGATGATCCAAAGCCACAAGCTCGACGAAGCGGGTTATCGTGGTAGTCGTTTTTCTGGTTTTCCCCACGATCTCAAAGGCAACAACGATCTTCTGACGCTCACCCAGCCGCAAATTATCCGTTCCATCCATACTGCCTATCTGGAAGCAGGTGCGGACATCATCGAGACCAATACCTTCAATTCCACTGCTGCCTCGATGGGTGACTATCACATGCAGGATCTGGTATACGAGCTTAATTTTGCCGGGGCTAAACTGGCACGTGAAGCAGCGCAAGCGATGCAAGCAAAAACTCCCGACAAGCCACGTTTCGTAGCGGGAGTTCTGGGGCCAACCACAAAAACCGCCTCGATCTCGCCGGATGTGAACGACCCAGGGTTTCGCGGCATCACCTTCGATCAGTTGGTAGCAGATTATTCCGAATCGATTCGCGGCCTGGTGGATGGCGGCGCCGATATCCTGCTGGTTGAAACCATATTTGATACGCTCAATGCGAAGGCTGCGTTGTTCGCCGTCGATCAATATTTTGAGATCCACCGTGTAAGCCTTCCGGTCATGATTTCCGCGACCATCACCGACGCTTCCGGGCGGACGCTCTCCGGGCAGACGCCTGAAGCCTTCTGGAATTCCGTCAGTAATGCGCGTCCACTTTCAGTAGGACTTAACTGCGCTTTGGGCGCGGAATTGATGCGTCCCTATATCGAGGAACTTTCCACGGTTGCCGATGTGTATGTCAGTGCACATCCCAATGCTGGCCTGCCCAATCCGCTGGCGGAAACCGGCTATGACGAGTCTCCCGAATATACCGCGAGTCTGATCAAGGGATTTGCGCAATCGGGTTTTGTCAATATAGTCGGCGGTTGTTGCGGTACGACGCCCGCACATATCAAAGCCATTGCTGATGCGGTAAGCGGTATTGCGCCTCGTGTCGTTCCCGATATTCCAAAAAAACTGCGGCTGTCAGGCCTTGAGCCTCTGAATATCGGCGACGACTCGCTGTTCGCAAACGTGGGGGAGCGAACCAATGTCACCGGGTCAAAAGCCTTCTCCCGTCTAATACTCGGCAACAATTACTCCGAAGCGCTGAGTGTTGCCCGCAGCCAGGTCGAAAATGGTGCGCAGATCATCGACATTAACATGGATGAGGCAATGCTCGATTCGCAGAAGTCAATGGTGACGTTTCTGAATCTTATTGCTGCCGAGCCGGATATTAGCCGTGTACCGGTCATGATAGATTCGAGCAAATGGTCGATCATTGAAGCCGGGCTTAAATGCGTACAAGGTAAGGCCGTGATCAACTCCATCAGCATGAAGGAAGGCAAAGCAGAGTTCATCGAGCATGCCAAACTTGCCCGCCGCTACGGTGCAGCGGTTATTGTGATGGCCTTCGACGAATTGGGCCAGGCCGACACGCAAGCGCGCAAAGTAGAAATTTGCACAGAATGTTATCGCATCCTCGTTGATCAGGTGGGTTTCCCGCCTGAAGACATCATTTTTGATCCGAACATTTTCGCGGTCGCTACCGGCATTGAGGAACATAACAATTACGGGGTCGATTTCATCGAGGCCACTCGCGTCATCAAGCAAACCCTGCCCCATGCCAAGGTGAGCGGCGGCGTATCCAATGTTTCGTTTTCTTTCCGCGGCAATGAGCCGGTGCGGGAAGCAATACATACGGCCTTCCTCTATCATGCGATCCAAGCCGGGATGACCATGGGCATTGTTAACGCCGGGCAGCTTGGCGTTTATTCCGATATCCCCAAGGATCTGTTGGAACGGGTTGAGGACGTGCTGCTCAATCGCCCGCCCCAGGGAGATGGGGATGCAAGCGCTACCGAGCGGCTGGTGGAATTCGCGGAAAACTTCAAGGGAAAGAGCAAGGAGAACATCGAGGATCTTTCATGGCGTAACGAACCGATTCAGCAACGTCTGACTCATGCGCTGGTCAGGGGTATAACCACCTATATCGTCGAGGATACCGAGGCAGCGCGGCTCGAAATAACCAATCAGGGCGGGCGTCCGATCCAGGTGATCGAGGGCCCGCTTATGAATGGCATGAACGTGGTGGGCGATCTGTTCGGCTCTGGCAAGATGTTTCTGCCTCAAGTGGTCAAGTCGGCTCGGGTGATGAAGCAAGCGGTGGCGCACTTGCTGCCGTTCATCGAGGCAGAAAAGAAACTGTCGGGCGATTCCAGGCCCAAGGGCAAGATCGTCATAGCCACCGTCAAGGGAGATGTACATGATATTGGCAAGAACATCGTTACGGTGGTGCTCCAGTGCAACAATTACGCAGTAGTCAATATGGGCGTGATGGTACCGTGTGCACAGATTCTCGAAACGGCACGGCGCGAGCAGGCTGATATGATCGGCCTGTCAGGATTGATTACGCCTTCCCTGGAGGAAATGGCGCATGTGGCAAAGGAAATGCAGCGCGAAGGCTTTACCATTCCGCTATTGATCGGCGGCGCAACCACGTCGCGGGTACACACGGCCGTGAAAGTCGCGCCGCACTACAGTGGAGTTACCGTATGGGTGCCGGATGCAAGCCGCGCCGTGGGCGTATGCAGCAAATTGCTGTCGCAGGATTTGCGGTCGGACTACGTGCAGAATCTTCAGGAAGAGTACGAGAAAGTCCGCACTCAGCATAAAAACAAAAAAGGACCGTCACCGATGTTATCCATTACGGAAGCGCGAAATAATGCGTTCAAAACCGATTGGAAAAACTATAGCCCCCCAGAGCCGGATTTTATTGGCGTAAGATCTTTAAGAAATTATCCGCTGGAAAAAATAGTTCCTTATATCGATTGGACGCCATTTTTTCAAGCATGGGAATTGTCCGGACGTTATCCCGAAATTCTTCAAGACGAGGTGGTAGGCGAGGCTGCCAGCACTCTATTCCGCGACGCCCAAGCCATGCTAAAAAAAATTATCGAGCAGAAATGGCTGGGCGCGAATGCCGTGTTTGGCGTGTTTCCCGCAAACACCGTGAACAGCGACGACATAGAAATTTATGCCGATAAAGGCCGTACCAGACTGGCGATGACGTTTCATAATCTGCGGCAGCAGACTATGAAACCGGCAGGACGCCCGAATTTATGTCTGGCTGACTTTATCGCGCCAAAGGAAACGGGGATTCGCGATACTATCGGCGCATTTGCGGTTACTGCCGGGCTCGGCATAGACGCCCGAATAAAGGCTTTTGAGGAGATGCATGACGATTACAGCGCAATCATTTTAAAAGCGCTGGCTGACCGCCTGGCGGAAGCTTTCGCCGAACACATGCACTGGCGGGTAAGACGCGAATTCTGGGGGTTTGCCAAAACTGAAAACCTGAGCAACGCGCAACTTGTCGCCGAAGAATATCGTGGTATACGTCCCGCGCCAGGTTACCCGGCCTGTCCTGACCACACCGAGAAAGGCCCATTGTTTGAACTGCTGAAAGCTCCGGAAAATGCGGGCATTATCGTGACTGAATCCTACGCCATGATGCCTACTGCCGCGGTATCAGGTTTCTATTTTTCTCACCCCGAAGCCGATTATTTCGCTGTTGGCAAAATAAACAAGGATCAGGTGGAAGATTATGCGAGGCGCAAAGGCTGGACGCTCGAGGAGACAGAAAAATGGCTGGCGCCGGTATTGATCTATGAGCGATAGCAAGTACCGGGATGAGGTAAAAAAGCAGGCGCTCGCCAACAGGCGATAAAGCGGGAGCGGCTGAGTCACCCCTTCATACGGCTGATTTTCGCTGCTTCCGGAATGCGCCTTAAACCGCGCATAACTTGCGCAAGATGATAGCGGTTGCGCACTTGTAACATGAAGGTTATGGTGGTATATGCACCATCCCCTTCCATTACGACGTTATCGATGTTAGAACCGGCTTCGGCGATTACCGCTGCCACCCTTGCCAATACGCCACGCTGATTTGCTACCATTATTTTAATGCTGACTTCGAAATGGCGGGTAATACCTTTACCCCATTCTACGTCCAGCCAATTGTCGGAATTACTCCGGCTTTTCGAGGCTGTGGGGCAGTCATGAATATGAATCACCAATCCCTGATCTTTTTTGATGAATCCGACAATCGAATCCCCCGGGATCGGACGGCAACATTTGGCAAATTGGACCGCCATGCCCTCGGTGCCGAGTATAGTGATAACGTCGCTCGCTCCATTTGCCGAAGCGGACTCCCCCGGCAACGCCAGCCTTCTTGCTATGACTGCCGGCAGGTGTTTGCCTAATCCCATATCCGCCAGCAAATCTTTTTTAGATTTGGCACCGCTCTCGCGTGCCAGTTTTTCCCACTGCGCGGCGCTTATCGCTTGCGGATCAATCTTAAGCGACATTAAAGCTTGATTCAGCAAGCGCTCCCCCAATCTAGCCGACTCTTCATATTGCATGGTCTTGAGAAAACGGCGAATATGCGTGCGTGCCTTGCCGGTAACAACGTAATTAAGCCAAGCGGGATTGGGCTTCGCATGTGACGCGGTCACAATCTCGACGCGATCTCCACTCCTGAGACTGGTGCGCAAAGGCGCACTCTCGCCGTTTATTTTCGCAGCCACGCAGCAATCGCCAATGTCCGTATGCACCGCATACGCGAAATCCACGGCTGTGGACCCTTTGGGCAGGGCCAATATCTTGCCCTGGGGTGTAAATACATACACCTCGCCTGGAAAAAGATCAACTTTTAGATGTTCCAGAAATTCCAATGAATCAGTGGAATCGCTCAAAGTCTCCAGCAGGCTCTGCAGCCATTGATGGGTTTTCATGTGCAGATCGTTAAGATCGGCATCGGTACTTTTATAGAGCCAGTGTGAAGCGACGCCAGCCTCCGCGATTCGATGCATGTCGGCGGTGCGGATTTGCACTTCAATGGGCGTGCCATAAGGCCCCCACAAAGTATTATGCAGCGATTGATAACCGTTTGCCTTGGGGATCGCGATATAGTCCTTGAATTTTCCAGGGATGGGATTGTACAGACTGTGCAATGCCCCCAGCGCTATGTAGCACGAGGGCACGTCTTTAACGATAACGCGGAAACCGTAAATATCAAGTACTTCGGAAAACGTGAGATGTTTTTCCGCCATTTTCTTATAGATACTGTAAAGCTGTTTTTCACGTCCAGTCACTTCCGCATCCAGTCCTGCTGCCTGTAGACGCTGCTTGATCGCATCAAGGATTTTAGTCACCACTTCGCGGCGATTTCCACGCGCCGCCTTGGTGGCATTAGTCAGAACTCTGTAGCGCGTTGGAAATAGATAGCGGAAGCTGAGCTCCTGCAACTCCTGATAAATATTGTTAAGCCCCAGGCGATTGGCGATGGGTGCGTAGATTTCCATGGTTTCACGGGCAATGCGGCGCCGTTTCTCAGGCCGCATTGCCTCCAGTGTACGCATGTTGTGCAAGCGGTCCGCCAACTTGATAAGTATGACCCGCACATCCCGAGCCATTGCCAGCAGCATCTTGCGAAAATTCTCTGCCTGCGCATCCGCATGGGTCTGGAACTCGATCTTGTCGAGCTTTGAAACGCCATCCACCAGTTCCGCGACCGGCTTGCCAAATCTGTTACTGATCTCAGCCTTGGAGACGTGCGTGTCCTCCATCACATCGTGTAACAGCGCGGCGGTTAGCGTCTGGGTGTCCAAACGCAATTTGCCGAGTATGCTGGCTACCGCTAACGGATGAGAAATGTAAGGTTCACCGGATTGCCGAAATTGCCCGGAATGGGCACTTTGGCTGAAAAGGTAGACGTTCTGAAGCTCAGAAACATCTTCCGGCTTAAGGTAGCCGGATAATTCGTTAAATAGGAAATCAGCCTCGGGCAAGGTAGAAGAAGGAGCAGGCAAACTTCGTGCTTGCATCGTAATTTCCTTTATTCTCTATGACAGCCCCGCTGTATGGGCTTTCACCTCTCATGATAGTCTATGACAGTCTATAAATCCGATTTTGCATATTACCTTGGGTCGAAAAATGAATGCAACAAAGATACTAGTATGCCCATAGTAAAATCAAAGGGGGCCCGCACTTAGAATTTCTATTCCCACCTTTCCCTGGGCCAGTTCACGCAGCGCAATTACAGTAGGCTTATCCCGCGCGGCCTCGACCATAGGAGCACCGCCAATCGATAGCTGTCTTGCCCGAATAGTTGCGACCAGGGTCATATCGAAACGATTGGGAATTTTTTTTAAACAATCGTCAACGGTAATGCGTGCCATATATTGCTCCCAGTATAGTGTGTCAGAAATAGTGTTACAAAAATCCCAATGAAAGAACAGTAAACCGGTAAAAAACCGTATGAGCCCTGTCACCGCCAGCGATGCATGCGGAGAATGCTTAAAAGATTATGATATTGGGATTCTTCCGAGTTGCGTTATCAGGTCATGATATCTAGCAAGCTGGCTCGTCGTTCTCAAGCGCTCAGCTTGTACGATACAGGCCAAGTTCTGTAGTGCCTGGTTCAGCTTGTCATTGATGATAACATAATCGTATTCGCTCATATGGCCGATCTCCTCGCGGGCGGCGGCCAAGCGCCGCGTAATCGTTTCCGCGCTATCCTGCCCCCGCTGCCTTAAGCGCGTTTCCAACGCCTCCAGTGAGGGCGGCAGAACAAAAATTCCCACCGACTTGGGGAAGTTCCTACGCACCTGTTGTGCGCCCTGGCTGTCAATTTCCAGCAGGATATCGCGCCCCGACGCTATCGTTTCATTGATCCATTTTTGCGAGGTGCCGTATAGATTTCCGTAAACCTCCGCGCTTTCCAGAAATTCATCCCGGTCCAGCTTCTGTTCAAAGATCTCCCGGCTTACGAAATGGTAATCGCGTCCGTCCACTTCTTCCGGGCGCGCCCTCCTGGAGGTATATGAAACAGAGAGGCTCAGATCGATCCCTGTCTGAAGCAATGCCTTAACCAGACTGGTTTTTCCGGCCCCTGATGGAGCGCTGACGATAAATAAGTTGCCTGACGTCATTCTTCGTCTAACTCATTCTAATGGGGAGCGAGCCCAATGCACGATATGCTGCGCCGACATTGCGCCAGACTGTCGTGCCACCTCGCGCCCCCCTCTGAAAAGGGCCAGAGTAGGAATGCTGCGAATGTTGTATTGGCCGCCTAGCGCGGGTTCCGCCTCGGTGTTCACC
>JALYOY010000261.1 GCA_030856655.1 Pseudomonadota bacterium
TTTGATCACAGGAGTGGGAAAGCAAGCGAGAATTCAAATGCCCAATGGTCAACCGGGGCAACAAAGGGTCAGGACCGTGCGAATCTGAGAAATCAGAAAGGCAAGGATCACGGTCATGATAAGAACCCTGACGGCCAGGCTCGCGGTCATGGCAAGGACCACAGCGGCAAGGCTCGCGGTGGTCATGGCAAGGGTCACGCAGGCCAAAGCAGTTAGGGTCGTGATTCCTAACGCCAGAGTCACGTATTGATTCGGCGAGCCAATAGTACAAAGGTCATACGGCGGAAGCCAGTATTCAATGGCGTGGATGCCGTCGCTGATCTGGGCTGGATTTCCGGTCAAGCGCGGAATGGGCGATTCATAGTATTTTCTAGCCAATCAATAATCGAACGCTAGAAGTAACGAAGTACTTTTTCAGAAGGAGAATATAGATGTCAAACGAATCACTTAATCCCTGGAAGCTCGCAACGATTGGAATACTGTTGGTGGGAGCAACTGCTGCAGCCACAATGCTTGTTGTAGGACGGGACTCCGAGACTGGGTTGCCCGATTCTCAAACGGCGCAAATCAATGAAACACGAGGTTCCGGAGCAGCGGAGAAGGCGGCCTCGTCCGGAAAAACTGTGCCGGCAGAGCGCCAGCGGACTGCACGTGCTGCTGTGTCACACCCTTCAAAGTCCGTCATGGAAGTATGCAATATGTATGCGAGTGAGCAGGTGAACAGCAAGACAGAGGAAGTGCTCAAGAGCGCTGCACTAGGTGCTGCTCTTGGCGCGGCAGTAGGTGCCGCTGGCGGTGCCATCGCGGGAGGAGGGAGCGGCGCAGGGAAAGGAGCTGCCATCGGCGGCATAACCGGCGCGGCAGGGGGAAGCCTCTATGGACTCAATGAAAACGAGTCGCATGATGAGCAATACCGGGCCGCTTATTCCTCGTGCATGCGCTCGAAGGGTTACTAAACAGCCTGCGGACTTAAAAAATCGGCTGCAAAAGCGTCTAGCTGGTCTTTCGCCACTTTTTCGGCCGATAGAAAAACTATTGCCTTTGAAAGCCTGTCCCCATTAGGTCGATTTTTCGCTTTGTTTCTTGAAATCCGACAGGCTCTTAGAGTTAATCGCACATCTCCGCCGTGCGATTGCGCCATCTCCGGGCTTTGCATCTTACTCTGCATTCAAGAATTGAACGTTCAATCCCAGGCTAACTGCCGATTCAGGGTTATTCCATCACCGCCGGCAACTGCGCGGCGAGCAAATTTTTTTCTCGGGTTACCGTACCCAGTAGCGCATAGCCGAGCAGCCTTCCTTCGGCGTTTTGGAACAATGCCCTGACGCTGTCTTCACTTTCCTCAACCCGCCACTCGCCTTGCTTATCAGGGTCGGGCGGCGACACAACAGTTGGGCACGCCGGCGTCTTGACCACCACGGGCATGGCGGGATATTTTATCGAGGTAGGGTTGCGGGCAAGCGTCGCGGCAAGCCCGCGTGCAGCATGCATGATGGGCATGACGAACGGCAGCACCCTGCCGTCCACCTCGGCGCAATCGCCGAGAGCATAAATATCCGTGTGCCGGGTTTGTAGTGAGCGGCTTACCGCAATGCCGCGATTTACCGTAATACCGGCAGCTTCCGCCAAGACGGTGCGTGGGCGCAACCCTATGGCGGAGAGTACGACATCCGTCTGTATGATTTTCCCATTGGCGAGAGTCAAGCGTAAGCTTTCGTGAATTCGCTCCACGCGCTGAGTTGCCGCGCCCAAGTGAAAAACCACACCAATAGCCTCCAGCCTGCGCTGCAGAAAGGCGCCAGCGGCCTGCGGCAGAAGCCGTCCCAGGGGCTGCACGCTGATATCGATTACATGTACCCGATAACCGGCCACAGCCAAATCGTTGGCGAATTCGCACCCGATCAGCCCGGCACCGAGAATGGTCACATCCTTCTTTCCTTTCAGCGCAGTACATAGCTGATGATAGTCGTCTAGATCATTTACTGACAGAATCGCTTCCGTACCCTCTCCTTCCAGCGGCAGTCGGATTGGATCAGCACCTAGGGCCAGAATGAGTTGGCTATAGGATGATTTCTCTCCACTTTGCAAGGTCACCGTTTTACTCGAAGGGTCAATGGCCATTACCCGGCAATGCGCACGAACTGTCATCTTCAACTGCTCGGCCATTTTCTCCGCGTTAGCATTCAGTATGGATGTGGGCGTTTTGCCGGTAGCCAGGGCATTTGACAGCATTGGCTTGGAATAAAATCCGCCATGATCCGCAGAAATGATCTGGATGGGTGTTTCGGCGTCCAGTTTGCGGAACTCCCGAGCCACGGTATATCCCGCAAGCCCGCTGCCGATGATAACCACAGGCTGGCGGCTCATGCGCAAGCCTTCGCTATTCCGGAAGCGGTATTCATCGTACCGCCGTCGGAATGATTAAATTTCTTGAGAATGTTTCCCTGGCGGAAGCCGTCCCCCGAGCTGCCAAGTGTTCTCTTATAGATGAGATTAAGCATATTATGTTGAAATTCGGTTATTCTGGATTTCTCGTAGATTTATCGAATGATAGATTATTTCGATTTGATTTTGAGACCCCCAGAAAACTATTGGACAAGCTCTTGAGCCAGGATATCCCTATTTTGCAGTGCGGGGCATCAGCAAAGTTTTACCCTATGTCGTCAGCCACAAATATTGCTGCTGGAAAGAGCAGATACTATGTGCCTTCCCTCGTGCCGCGGAGGCGCCAATTAATCATTTTTATGTCCCAGGGCTGGTTTATTTATCGTAAGCCATTATGTGTAACGATGATTCCACGCATACGTAAATCATGAGATCCTTATAAAAAACCGGGCGAGATACGCCAGATAGGCGAAAGCAATTTATTATCTTCTAATGAGCGCACACGTGATCAACATCGGTTTTATTGGTCTAGGCATCATGGGCAAGCCGATGGCCGGGCGTCTTATCAAAGGAGGGCACGCGTTATTTCTGCATTCCCGTAGCGGCGTGCCGGAAGAACTGCTAGAGCAAGGGGGCAAGGCCTGTTCGTCGCCGAGCGAAGTGGCACAACACGCGGATATCATTATCACTATGCTACCCGACACGCCAGATGTGGGACGCGTGCTGTTTGATGAGAATGGTGTAGCACAAGGATTAGCTACCGGCCTGAGCGAAGGCAAGATTGTGATGGACATGAGCTCTATTTCTCCCTTGGAAACCAGAGCATTCGCCGCCAGGATCAACCAACTCGGTTGTGATTACGTGGATGCTCCCGTGTCGGGTGGGGATATAGGTGCGAAGAATGCTACCCTTACGATTATGGTGGGTGCCACGGAAACGGTATTTGAAAAAGTGAAACCTGTTCTCGAATTACTGGGCCAAAGCATAACGTTAATCGGAAGCAGCGGCGCCGGTCAGACCTGCAAGATTGCTAATCAGATTATCGTTGCGCTCACTATCGAAGCTGTCGGTGAGGCATTAGTGTTCGCATCCAAAGCTGGAGCCGACCCTGCCAGGGTGCGCCAGGCCTTAATGGGCGGGTTTGCTTCGTCCCGCGTTCTGGAGGTTCACGGTGAGCGCATGATCAAGCGCACATTCGAGCCGGGATTCCGCATTGAACTGCATCAGAAGGATTTAAACCTTGCGCTTTCCGGAGCGCGCGCATTGGGCGTAAGTTTACCTAATACCGCCGCCACCCAGGAATTGTTCAACGCATGCACCGCTCACGGCAGCGCAAAGTTGGATAGTTCGGCGGTGGTACGGGTCCTTGAAAAATTGGCAAATCACGAAATTTAGTAAAATGTAAGCTGAGTCGTGAATATGAACTCTTTCGAACTGGTTACCAAACTACGCACCTTCCTGCCGCCTGAGGCGGTTCTCCATGAGACCGAAGACCTGAGGCCTTATGAATGCGACGGGTTGTCGGCATATCGGCAAGCGCCGATGATCGTGGTATTGCCTCAAACCGAAAATGAAGTGGCCGAGATTCTGAAAATCTGTCATGCAGCGAAAATTCCGGTCGTGGCAAGGGGGGCGGGGACAGGTTTGTCCGGTGGTGCGCTGCCCCATGCAGAGGGCGTCCTGCTGGCGCTCGCCAAGTTGAAGTGCATACTTGAAGTTGATCCGGTGGCCCGCACTGCCCGGGTGCAACCAGGGGTGCGCAACCTCGCCATCAGCGAAGCTGCGGTATCTCATGGTCTATATTATGCGCCCGATCCTTCGTCGCAGATCGCCTGCTCCATTGGCGGCAACGTGGCAGAAAATTCAGGAGGCGTGCACTGCCTTAAGTACGGATTGACAGTGCACAACATTCTTAAATTGCGGATTGTAACCATCGACGGCGAGATTCTTGAGATTGGCGGTGAGAGCTTGGATTCCCCGGGCTATGACCTGCTGGCGCTCATGACTGGCAGCGAAGGTATGCTAGGTATTGTTACCGAAGTTACCGTAAAGCTCACGCCCAGGCCGGAAAAAGCACAGGTGGTCATGGCGGCGTTCGACGACATACGTAAGGCAGGAGATGCGGTTGCGAATGTGATTGGCGCGGGAATTATCCCTGCTGGCATGGAAATGATGGATAAACTCACCACTCACGCAGTGGAGGAGTACATCCATGCTGGCTACAACCTTGATGCAGCCGCGATTCTGTTATGCGAATCCGACGGTGCGGCGGAAGAAGTGGCGGAAGAAATCCAGCGGATTAATGAGCTCATGAACAAGAGCGGCGCGATCGAAATCAGAACATCCCGTGATGAAGCCGAGCGGCTCAGATTCTGGGCCGGACGTAAAGCCGCATTTCCGGCAGCGGGCCGCATTTCGCCCGATTACTACTGCATGGACGGCACCATTCCACGGAGGCGTCTTGCGAGCGTATTGTCCGGTATCGAAGCGCTCTCCGCTGAATACGGCCTGCGTTGCATGAATGTGTTCCATGCAGGCGACGGTAATTTGCATCCGCTGATTCTTTATGATGCTAATCGGCCTGGAGAGCTTGAATTAACCGAGGAATTTGGCGCGAGGATACTACAAATGTGCATTGAGGCCGGTGGAACTATTACCGGCGAGCATGGCGTGGGCATCGAAAAAATTAACCAGATGTGCTCACAATTCAAGACTGGCGAACTCGAAATGTTCCACGCGATAAAGGCGGCATTCGATCCCGACGGACTGTTGAATCCGGGAAAAGCCGTTCCGACTTTGCGCCGTTGCGCCGAACATGGCGCGATGCATGTGCACCGGGGTGAGGAAAAATTTGCGGAGTTGCCAAGGTTCTGAGACATTGATTGCTCCGCATTCTTTGCCGTTCAATTAACCTGATTCCAATTTAGGTTAAGCACATGCAGCAAATCATCGCCCAATTTGCCGACATCATCCGCGCTGCCGCGGACGATAAGGCGCCGCTATGCATACGCAGCGGAGGCAGTAAGGATTTCTACGGCGGTCGTACAGCGAGGCAAAATGGCCGCATTCTTGATGCGGCCGCCTACGCAGGTATTGTGGATTACGAGCCCACTGAACTGGTAGTGACCGTTCGGGCCGGCACGCGCCTGCCCGATCTTGAAACGGAATTACGCAGGCATGGCCAGATGCTGGCGTTCGAGCCACCCCATTTTGGTTCTGTTGCCACGCTCGGCGGCTGTATCGCTACTGGGCTATCTGGTCCGCGCCGCGCATCCGCCGGTGCCGTGCGCGACTTTGTACTGGGCGTGCGCATGCTTGACGGACGAGGCGATGACTTGAGCTTTGGCGGGCAGGTAATGAAAAATGTCGCAGGCTATGATATTTCGCGTTTGATGACAGGTTCGATGGGAACGCTGGGTTTGCTACTGGAGGTTTCACTCAAAGTGCTGCCGTTACCAGCAATGGAGATGACGCTGCGTATGTCCATGAAAGAAGCTGAAGCGATCGGCAAGATGAATCTTTGGGCGGGTAAGCCGCTGCCGGTTTCAGCAACCTGTTTCTGGGATGGCGAACTCACCTTAAGACTCTCAGGCGCAGAACCTGCGGTGCGTGCGGCGCATGCGAAACTTGGTGGAGAAGAGATAGTCGAAGGGATATCTTTCTGGGAATCAGTTCGTGAACAGACGCATCCATTTTTTCAGTCTGAAAAAACTCTCTGGCGCCTATCCATAAAATCGACCACTCCGCCACTATCGCTACCGGGGAAGCAACTGATCGAATGGGGTGGAGCGCTGCGTTGGTGCGCAAGCGATGCAAATGTGGATGCGGATGCAGAAGCCGTGCGCAAAGTGGCGATAACCGCGGGCGGGCACGCAACACTATTCCGCAGCCTGGAGCTATACGCTACGGTGTTTCACCCCCTCATGCCGGAAATGATAAAAATCCACCGGCATTTAAAGCAAAAATTCGACCCGATAGGAATACTCAATCCTGGCCGGATGTATCCGGAATTTTGAATAATGCAAACCAAGCTCGCCGATTTTATTAAGGATTCACCCGAAGGGGCGGAAGCTGAGGCAATAATACGCACTTGTGTTCATTGCGGTTTCTGCCTTGCCACCTGCCCGACTTACCAGCTGCTGGGGGATGAGTTGGA
>JALYOY010000292.1 GCA_030856655.1 Pseudomonadota bacterium
GCTCCAGATCGGCAGCGTCGCGCACCGCGCTATACCAATAATCGCGCTGCATAGTGTCATCCTGGCTCGCAATTACCGCACAACTGATACTGTGACGAGAGGCAGGATAACCACCCATAAAACCGAGGCTGTTTGCATAAACAAACTGTGATTCATTTAGTGAAACGCTCGCCCCTTCGGAATTAGTAATACGCTTGTCAACGGCAAACGCGGCTGCTTCACAAGCTTGGGCGAGTTGTATTGCCTGTTCCACCGGCAAGTCCCAGGGGAAATACAAGTCGAAATCGGGAAACTCTCGCGCCAGTAAATTAGGATCAGCCAGTCCTGCGCAATCATCCGCGGCAGTGTGCCCGGCGATGGAGAGCGCTGCCGTCACAGTATCGCTCACAGCTTGGGGAGAAAAATCCGAGGTACTCGCATGACCACGTTTCTGGCCAATGTAAACGGTAACCGACAGCCCCTTGTCCCGGTTGTACTCAATGGTCTCGACCTCTCCTCGCCGTACCGTTACGTTCTGACCGAAACCATCCGATACATCGGTTTCGCAACTGGTGGCACCACCTTTACTTGCGTGATCCAGAACATCACGCGCTATTTTTTGAAGCATCGTGAAAGGATAGGAAAAACGTGGCGAAGGCTTGGCGATGTCATTCATGGCGAATTTATGGAAGTTACGTGGAAATTGACGCTATGATAGCAGTTTCTCATTGCCGCATTATACAAGCGCCGCATTAAGCAAACCGCCCGTGCAGAAAAAGCCAGCATACCACTCCGAGCAGGATCTCTCGCCCAGCAAAACCCGCCGCAAGCAGGAAATGCATGCGCTACAGGACATTGGCGAGCAGCTGGTGCAGCTCGATCTCAAGCGGTTGGCCGAGCTTGGTTTGCCGGAAACACTAACGGATGCCTTACTAGAAGCCAAGCGGATGCGCAAGCATGAAGCCCGGCGCCGGCAAATGCAATTCATCGGCAAGTTGATGCGGGATGTTGATGCGGCGCCAATTCTGGAAAAATTTGACGTGTGGAGCGGCGTGACCTTGCAACACACCGCATGGCTGCACCTGCTCGAACGCTGGCGCAGTTGTCTGTTGACGGATGAGCACGCTTTCGCTGAACTTGGGCAAAAATATCCTGCCGCGGACCTGCAGCATTTGCGTGCACTCGCGCGCAACGTGCATAAGGAAAAGCTTGCAAACAGGCCGCCCCGAAGCTTTCGCGCTTTATTTCACGAATTGCAGACCGTTATTCCGGAAGGCCTCGAGACAGACGGCGGTAACGATGAATGAATATGCCTATGACTATGACAGCTAAGATGGGTTGCGGCTCACCCCACCCATCCTCCCTGATAGCATCCTAGTCACGTCCGGCGGCACGAACGAGGATAAAGCGGACGATGGCCAATGCTAATGCTGAAAATTCCTCAACACATTTGTTCTTCCGCGCGAGTCACTTAAAATTTGACGCCAGTGCCGACCAATTCCGATGAAACAATGCTATAAGCAAACTCCGCCGGCTCAAGACTATCTCGTGCCTGACCGGCGATTTCGGCCTGGGGGTACATAAAAAATGGCAGTTCACCTATTACGCTGTCCCGCGCCAGAGTGATGTCTCTGCCGTGGTTGAATGCTATCCAGTTCATTTCCCATGCACCGAAAAGCTTTTCGCGCAGTGCAACCACTCTTGGATTAGTGACTGGCAATTCTTCATCCAGAGCCAGTTGACGAACGTCAGCGGGATCCACAGGCACCCACCCCAGACCTGCAAGGTAAAATTCCGCACGGCAGTGCTGGGCATTGCTAATATCGCCGGACTTGCCGAGACTTTTGTGTGATGCAGAGTCGTCGACGCGAATTCCGTAATGATCCCGCGCGGGAACGCCTGCGGCACGAGCCAACCCTACGAACAAAGCGTTAAGGTCGGCACACTTTCCGCCCATGTTGCCGGATTCCAGCATGTACTTTATGTCACCGCGTCCGCAGCCGCGTGTTACCGGATCGCGATAGGAATTATCTACCACCCAGTCGTAAATGGCGTGTGCTTTTTTAAGGGGTGATTGGGCGTGGGCATCCTTAACAATGGATAAAGCGGTCTTGCGGACAATGCCGTCCAGCGGCATATGCTTGGTCGGCCGGAGAAAACGTTTCACGTCCGCAGGAATAGCGGCTTTGCCCGGCTCGGAATAATGACTCAAATCGACAGAGCGATCTATCGTCTTGACAACACTGCTCACCACCACGCTGCGTGGGCCAATACCACGCCACTCAGCGTAAAACATGGGGGAAGCTGTTCCCGGAACGGTCTCGAATTTGGCGATGTCGGCGTTACCGCTCCATACGCTGCCCTGAGAAAACTGGTGAGGGGTATCGTCGGTATCCGGCAGCGGTAACCATAAACGTGCCTGTTTTCCTTCTCCCGGAAGGTTGACCTTATAGGTCACGCGATAACTACGCGGTCGTGACACAATAGTTTGTTGACCGAATACCGATGGCGCAATCGAAAATAATACGGCGCTCATTCCACTTGCGCCAGCTAGTTTGATAAAATCCCTGCGTTTCATGATCTTTCTCCTGCTTATATGGTCCAATCTCAAAAATCGCAAGCGCGAATCTAATCCTACCTTTCGGCGAAGTCAACCCTCATTTTTAACCCTGAATCCTGCTCTCTTTTCGACTAATGACTACTATCCCCGCCAGTGTGCTGCCCGCCATCGAGCTTGAGACCGGCGCCTCCCCTACTCATGCCATTTTATGGATGCATGGTCTGGGCGCCGATGGCAATGATTTTGTTCCTATTGTCGATGAACTCACGCTGCCTCCCAGTCCGCACATCCGTTTTGTTTTCCCGCACGCACCAATGCGACCGGTGAGTATTAACGGGGGTTCGGTGATGCGGGCGTGGCATGACTATGACTTGGCTACTTCAACTTCGAGCTTTTGCGAAAATATGGTGAGTTTGCGCGCTTCGCAACAGGCAATCGATGCGCTGATCGTCCACGAAGGGCGGCGCGGCATTAAGCCGGCAAACACTGTTCTGGCGGGTTTTTCGCAAGGCGGCGCGTTGGCGTTGCAAACTGGCTTGCGCTATCCGGAGAAACTTGCCGGTATCATGGCGTTATCATGTTATCTGCCAGCATCACACACCCTTGCAGCCGAAGCACATCAAGCTAATTCCAACGCATCGATTTTCATGGCACACGGCGAGACGGATAACGTCATACCGATGACATTGGCCTTGGCGTCAAAGCGACAACTGCTCGAATCAGGCTATAGGGTGGAATGGCACAAGTATCCGATGGCGCACGCCGTTTGCAGAGAGGAAATAGCCGCTATAAGTGAGTGGCTAAAAAGGGTTTTAATATAACTTAACCTGAGAAAATGGTCTCAACTTAGATTCTCATGAATGCCTGCA
>JALYOY010000306.1 GCA_030856655.1 Pseudomonadota bacterium
CCGTAGCACCGTAGCACCGTAGCACCGTAGCACCGTAGCACCGTAGCAGCAAAAGACTACTGAAGATTACATAGAAACTTTTACGCTGTATGTGCGGTGTCAGACAGACCAATTTCCCAAAAAAATACAGAGTAAAAAGCAAAAGTGGTCGCGCGCGCGATATATCCGTAATGGATAATGACGTTACGCATGCTATACTGTTTATATTTACGTGGAGGTTAAAATGGCCAAATCTGCCGCCAAAGAAAGTAAGGAAAAGCTTATCAACGATTTCCACTCAGTAATTACCGATACTGAGGAATTGATGAGATCTGTAAGCAGCGAAAGCGGGGGGAAAGCCCAGGCTTTGCGCGCCAAGATCGAGCAAAACCTAGACCTCGCCAAAGGATACCTGCAGGATTTCGAGAATTCCGTGGTCGATAAATCCAGGAACGCGGCACGGGTGACCGATGATTATGTGCGTGAAAACGCGTGGAGGACTGTTGGGCTCGCAATTGGACTTGGCATTGTGATTGGTCTCCTGATCAGGAATCGTGATTAACACAGGCTTTCTCACCCAGTCCCGGGAGGATGAAAGGCAACAATGTGTGCCTAGCATTGGGAAGAACATATCTCTTTCATGCTGCGTAAGTCCAGTTCTGTGGCGCTAAACCAATCTTGGAGATCGATCATGAAAACACGGGTACCTTTTGTCGCGCTGTTTGCTTTGCTACTGGCAGGCGGCAACGTTTCGGCAGCAAGTTTCAGTAACCTGTATACGTTCGGTGATAGCCTTTCGGACGTGGGAAGCAGCCCTTCCGCCGAGATGAGTCTATATGACATATTATTTGATAATTGCGATTTGTCTCATCCGTGTGGCCCCTATTTTGACGGACGCTTCTCCAATGGGCCAGTCGCTACGGAATATCTGGCAAAATCCCTTTTTCCGGGAGGTGCGAATTTCCATAGCTATGCCGTAGCAGGCGCTACGACAGGTGTCGGAAACATCGGCGATGGCGGCACTGCAACCAAGGAGGGGGAACCGTTTCTAATTCCCGTTCCTGGACTATTTCCCCTACCGGGAATGAAGGGGGAGTTGGAGCAGTATATGGAGGATTCCGATCGGCAAGCCGACCCTAACGCATTGTATTTCATTTGGGGAGGCGCAAATGACTACGGGACGAGTGATTCCCCCACGATGGCTGCCCAGAATATCAGCGGATATGTCAATCAGCTGGCGGCAGCAGGCGCAGAACATATACTTGTCCCCAATCTCGGGGACTTGAGCCACTTGCCCTCTGTTAGAGCAGAGGGAGCCGAGGTTCAAGCCCTGGCACAGGCATTTTCTCTCAGTTTCAACGGGGCGTTGGCCGCCGGACTTGGCGACGTAAGCTCACAATTTCCCGCTGCTGAAATTTATCAATTCGATACCTACTCTTTCTTGAACGAATTCATCGCAAGTCCTCCCGGCAACGTTACCGATGTGCAAAACGCATGCCTGTCCGGCGACGACACGGTTTGCGCTGATCCTGCCAGCCATCTTTGGTGGGATGGACTCCATCCTACCACTAGTGCGCATTCTGTCATTGCATCGGGATTTGCAAGCGCCGTGCCGGAACCTGGGATCTATGCCATGTTCATTGCTGGTCTGTTCGTGCTAGGTATTGCCGGCAACCGCCGGCGCAACTTGGCCACTTCCCAAGTCAATGAAAGGGGAACCTCGTAACCGTCGCGCCAACGTTACGTTACTGATATTTTTGCCACCGGCTCGGCACCGGCAGCTGACTCATAGGTTGGGACGATACTTAACTCTAGGCACCCCAACCGGCAAATGCCGTGCGCCTAATGGTGATATTGAGCGAGAGAACGAGCGCCCGCTGCCGCTTTGGATTCAGATATATTCTATGCTAGTGACATTCAAAAGCGAAGCCTACGCCGATATAATCATGTTTGGCGACATTGCCAGGCGGCTTTTAAAAATGATGGGTCACAGCGGAACGATACCGAGCGCGATATTGGCCGCGGATGTTCCGGCCGCGCTTGATCGTTTAAAGCACGCCATCGAGGTAGAGAAATCGACTGCGGAGGTAGAAAAATCGACTGCGGCATCCGAAGTGCCCCCACATCCCCAAGACAAAAAAATGGAGAACCAGGCTGTGAGTCTGGCTTACCGGGCTTTGCCTTTGATTGAACTGCTTGCTGCTGCGGCACAGAAAAAGTGTGACGTGATGTGGAAACAGATGTAGACCCTTTCGCGTTGATAAGTGGGCTGGACCAGAACTGTTTTATGTTGGCTACCGAACAGAATGTCTTTTTGAAATAACAGATAATATGTGTTGGGTGTCCTTTTCCCTCCCCTTGGAAGACACTCCCAATCCGGCAGCGATAGTATCGCTGCCGGATTTTTTCTTACCGTTCGATGGGCTCCTGTAGGCCATAGCTTATTCGGCTGCGTACTTCGCCGCACAAACAAGAACAGATAGTCATTTTGTCACATGTTAATGACTGCTCTGAACCAAACTGCGCGCCCTGGCTCATTAACCCGTCCAAAATTCACAAACCCTGGCGGCACATCTCCTATTCTGCGGCCCAGGTGTTCGAAATAGGTGCGATCGAAGATGTTTTCGATGCCCATGCTTAGCTGGGTTTGTTTCCAGGGTTTCCAGGACATCGACATATTAGCTGTCTCAAATCCCGGCGTGGTGCCCGGATTGTCGATGCCGAGAGAGTTTCCGAAACCGGGATCGATACGGTCCTGCTTCATCACCACACGCCCGCCCAATGTCAGAGAAAATGTTCCTTGCTGGAATATCACACCGAATCTGCTGTCCAGCGGTGGTGTTTGAGCAAGCGGAACGGAGCCATTACCATGTCCCGTAAGATTCTCAGCTCTGATCCAGGCAAGATTGGTGAATAGTCTCCAGTTAGGCGTAACTTGCTTGGCCAGATCAAATTCAGTCCCGACGCGATTAACATCCACATTTTCCGAACGGGTTCCCTGGCTAACCAGAATATAATCGTTTATGCGACTGCCAAACACGGTAACCGAGCCTTGCCAGGTGGGCCGATTCACTGTCAAACCGATATTAACTTCGCGGTTCTTTTCCTTATTAAGATTGAAGCCACTGAAACTGGCGCGCTCGAGGTTGCTGGCTGGGCGCTCGCCGTTAGCCATGGAGATGAAAGCGACGGAGCCGGGCAGAAACTGCAACTCCTTTTCAATACGAGTGAAAGCGCTGTTGGTTATATCATTGCGCTGGCTGTTCGAGGTATCCAGCGGGGCGCCTAGAAAAGTGTTTAGTTCATCCGAGAGAGTATGGAAATAGTCCCGGCGCAGGCCGGCCTTTAGTGTGGTTGTGGCGTTAATAAGATGAGTTACCTCGGAAAATAGCGAATTATTGATGGTATGCAGATCATAAAAAGGAGAAAAATTGTTGGTGGTGGTACAGTTAATGACAATGCAAAGGGTCCCCGCGGTTTGATTGTTGCCGACGAATTTTTCATCCTTGTGTTCGTAACCAATAACCGCCTCGGTCGCGGCAGTCAGATCAAAGGTGGCCACGGCTCTCGCCGAGCGCCCCCGAAACGTCTGCATCAAGGTTCTGCGACTGGTATTGGTGATCAATGGGCCAGGTGGATCGGGATTGAGTATTTGCACAGTTACGGGCCTGAGAGTGAAGTTGTCCATATGGTGATCGAGATTGCGGTCGAAAAACTGTACCTCCAGTTTCCTGAATTTATTGCTGATATTTGCTACCGTAAAGCGGCTTCCCAGGATTCGCCGCTTGAACTCGATGCCGTCCCCCATCAGGGAAAAAGCGGGGAACGCAACCTGGGCGTCCCCCTGCTCAGCGCTGAGTTCAGCGGTAAAGTTCGAAGTCGGCGTAAATGTGGCGATCAGCTTGTTGGAGTTCCGTTTGAAGAAAGAAAAAAATTCTCTCCCCGAACCATCCTTGTAGTTGTCGGCCCGGGTAAAGTTAACCACTCCGCGTAACTGAACCAGTGGGTTCCCCACCGTGGAATCCACCGTCAAATCACGGCGGCCGAAACTGCCCATACCCCCAACGAGCCGAGCACGTACGCCCGGTTTGTCGAATTTCTTGGGCGTTTCATTGAATATGACGAGACCGCCCATACTGGAGCCATAGAGAACGCTATTCGGCCCCTTCACTATAGTGACATGATCGTGCGCATCGGGTTGGATATAGGAGGTGGCTGGATCCGTGCCATGATTGGCGCCGGCTTCTTCCAGGCTGTCATTCATGACGATTCCCAAACGAGGGCCACCGAGACCGCGCAAGAAAATGGTCCCGGCTGAACCGCCTATTCTGGCGGCGGAGAATTCGGGTTTTTGCTGTAGAAATTCAGCCGCATCGCTGCTGGGGCGGGTCATCCACTTAAGCGATTGGCTCTCCATCAGGGGTTCCTTCACCCGAGTGGAGGATACATTCACCTCACGCAGGACTTCTTGCCCGGCCGCCTCGCCTGTCAGCATGACAAGAAGCAGCCAGGCAGAAGCAAGCGTATGCCATCTGACACGCGAATGTGACAAGAGGTGTGCCAATGATGGGCGGTGAACTTGCAGGTCAGGGGTAATCGGGCGCGTACAGGCGCATAAAAGATACTTGCCATGCATGACAAACAAAGGCCGCCCCAGTTGGAGCGGCCGTCTTGATTGACGATAAGCTTATGCCGTTTTAGCCGCTACCCGGCGCCGCCGGACGATTGCGCCCATCAAACCCAGGCCGGCCAACAACATGGCATAGGTTTCCGGTTCGGGTATGGGAGGCGCTGATTGAAAATTGACGGATAAAGCGATCGTGTCACGGAAGGGGTCGCCCATACTGGCCATGGGTGTTTCGTGCCACATGGCCATGTTCAGGTTGACGTAGATATTATTCGCATCGGAGGTAACGTGTGACGGCATAAATCCTTCCACGAGATTGCCATACATCGAGGG
>JALYOY010000313.1 GCA_030856655.1 Pseudomonadota bacterium
TGGGCGGGGAGACAGTGCATAAACAGCGTATTCTTCTTTGCGTATGACATCATTTCAGCATCAACGCGAAAATTGGCAAAATCTTTTTTTCTCTCCTCCGTTTCCGCTTCAAAACCCATACTGGTCCAAACGTCGGTGGTAACGAGATCAGCATGTTTTACAGCATCATGCGGATCCGCGAATTCCTCATAGTGGCCGGTGCCATAAAGCCCGGCCCGCTCCGGCTCGACTTCATAACCGGGCGGAGTTGAAACATGCACGTTGAAATCGAATACTTCCGCCGCTTGAAGCCAAGTGTTGCAAACGTTGTTGGAATCCCCTATCCACGCCACTGTCTTGCCGGAGATACTTCCGTTTTGCTCAATGAACGTAAATATGTCGCCCATAATCTGACAAGGGTGATATTCGTCAGTCAGGCCGTTGATCACCGGTACTCGCGAATGTGCCGCGAAACGCCTGATAATGTCGTGCTCGTAAGTACGGATCATGACGATATCCACCATGCGCGAAATCACGCGCGCGGCATCTTCTACAGGCTCGCCTCGTCCCAGTTGAGTATCCCGGGTTGAAAGGTAAATCGCCGCACCACCTAGCTGATGCATGCCGGCCTCGAAGGACAACCGTGTGCGAGTCGAGTGCTTATCGAAAATCATCGCCATGGTACGGTCCTCCAATGGCCAGTAGCGGCGGTATTGCTTGAACTCATGCTTGATCCAGCGTGTGCGCTCGAATAAATACTCGAACTCCTCCCGGGAAAAATCGTTGAATTGTAAAAAATGGTTGATTTGCATAAATCTTTGAATTACGGATGGTGAACTTCGCAGCCCGCCGGATCTAAAACCAAAGCGAAAAGATGACTGAGCGAGAAAAAAAATCTCCCAGCCGATTTCCTTGAGGCCGACAGGCTAGAGCCTGAAAACGTGAACTTAAGAGACTCAATGCTTCACGTTTTACGAATGTTTTACGAATTTTCGCCTTCATCAAGCCGTCAAGAAGTCCTTCACTATCGCAGACAAGATATTTACCACTTGTCCCGCCTCATTTCGTTGCATTACGAGCGGCGGTAATAGGCGCAGCACCTTATCCGAGGTCACATTGATCAATAATCCCCGTTTCAGCGCTTCTTTCACAAGGTCGGCGCAAGGTTTGGAAAGCTCGATACCAATCATCAATCCTTGGCCGCGAATTTGCCTGACATCGGATAGGCCAGCCAACTGCGCTTTAAACATGCTACGCATGAAATCGCCCAGTTCCATCGAATTTCTCAGCAAATCATCTTCTTCGATTACCTCAAGCGTGGTAAGCGCAGCAGTACAGGCCAGCGGATTGCCGCCAAAAGTGGAGGCATGATTGCCGGGCTTGAATACGTCCGCTGCTATGCCTTTTGCAAGGCAAGCGCCGATGGGCACACCCGAACCCAAACCTTTTGCCAGCGTTATCACATCAGGGACAATGCCGCTATGTTGAAAGGCGAACCATTTGCCACTGCGGCCGACCCCGCATTGCACCTCGTCCAGCATCAGCAACCAACCATTCTGATCACATAAATGGCGCAAGCCTTGCAGATAGTTCGCCTGCGGCACATTAACACCACCTTCACCCTGATAGGGTTCCACCAGTATGGCAACAACATTCTTGTTATGCACTCCTACCTGCGCTACCGCTTCCAAATCATTGTAAGGAACCCGCGCAAAACCCGTGAGCAACGGTTCGAAACCAGCCTGCACCTTTCGGTTACCGCTCGCAGTCAGGGTCGCCATGGTACGTCCGTGAAAGGATTTTTCCATCACGATAATAGTGGGCAGATCTATATTCCGGCTATGGCCATACAGCCTTGCCAGCTTGATTGCGGCTTCGTTTGCCTCCGCGCCAGAATTGCAGAAAAATGCGTTATCCATGCCTGATAGCACCGCCAGCCTGCTGGCCAGCTGTTCCTGCTTACCAATGTGATAAAGATTAGAGGTATGGATGAGCGTCCCGGCCTGTTTGCAAATTGCCTTCACAAGCTTCGGATGACAATGTCCCAGACCGCATACTGCAACCCCGGCCAGCGCATCGAGATACCGTTCGCCCTCTTCGTCCCATAACCACACTCCCTCCCCATTGACAAAAGTAACGGGAAGTTGCATGTAAGTGTTCATCAAATTTGACATAAATTAATCAGTCTTTATAAATTCAAATGCGCAGGTACCGCTTCTGAGGGAACGGCTTTTACGGTAAATACGCCCCAATGCGGCTTTACTCAGAAATTTCTCGCTTATATCAAAATATGCGGACAGCGAAAATTCAGTAGCTAAGTGGCCATTTCGCTCATCGCACCAGAAAAACCGCAAACCCAGTACAACTGTCGGATTGAGATAATAAAATACCCAACATACCGTTTTTTCCCCAGACCAGAATGCACCACGGCGGCATATGCCGCCGTGGTGCACGTTTGTTACGTCACTCGTATCTTTACCTATTTAACCAGCTTTTTCAAGCCTTTTTCCTCAGCGGGGGTCAGTAGCCTCAAACACGGCAGATAGCCGTCGTAAACGATGCCATGCAGTTCTACACGTTTCTGCGAGCGCAACATGCTAATCAGGTATTGCATAACCTCGAGCGTAATAGTTTGCCCCGGCACGAGTACTGGGATACCTGGAGGATATGGAGTAATTTGGTCCGCGCATACCTTGCCATCCAGGGCGGTGTTTACT
This sequence comes from Pseudomonadota bacterium, assembly GCA_030856655.1. GTDB lineage: Bacteria > Pseudomonadota > Gammaproteobacteria > Burkholderiales > Nitrosomonadaceae > Nitrosospira. The sequence continues at coordinate 2,697 of JALYOY010000313.1, forward strand.
CTCTCCTGCTCATCCAGCAGTGGTATCAGTTCGCCGCCGCAGTAGAACGCATCGCGCGGCAAGTATTTCAGCTCGGTAAACCCCGGAATCTCCGGGATCTGGTAAAGCCGGCGTGGAGCACGACCTTCGCGCGCAATGCGCATCAGGGCGTCATACAGCCGCGAAACCTTGCTGCGCGTAGTGCCGATGGTGAGCAGCAAGGTAAGAGTATTGAAAGTGGATTTCTCGACTTGAATATTATATCGCTCAAACAATTCCCGAATTAGCTCCTCAACAGTAAAGCCACAGCGAGATATATCCACTGTCACCTTGGTGGAATCGAGCTGAATATTGTCATGCTTTACTTCGTCAGGTAACAGGTCGGCGAGTTCCAGCACCCGGAATACCCCAGTGGAATTAATTTGCGTGCGTACCTCCTTCGCCAGCTCCAGCGTACGCGAAAGCAGCTTATACCCTTCCAGCATCGCCTGCTTGCGCGCCACGTCGAGGCTCGCAATCATGCTGTATTGCGGGCTGGTGGAGGTATGCATATTGAAATTTTCACGAAACAGATGCGCGTTGAAATCGGGGTCATTGACGTGAATCATGCTGGACTGAGAAAAAGCCGACAGCACCTTATGCGTGCTTTGGGTGGCGTAATCCGCGCCGGCTTCCATCGCGGTAGGACGAAAAGCCGGATGAAAGCGGGCGAAACCGTACCAGGCTTCGTCAATGATGACCTTGATGCCTTTGGCATGCGCTGCGTCGATGATAGGACGCAAATCGTAACGCAGGCCATCGTAAGTACAACTGGTAAGTATGAGCGCCTGCGCATCCGA
>JALYOY010000326.1 GCA_030856655.1 Pseudomonadota bacterium
CTTCTCGTGTGGTCGCCGATTTTTCGCGGCTTAGAACGGCCGCCTCATCGTCAATGACAGCGCTTTCCCTGCGCGTAATATTCTTTTCGAGGACAGATGGCAACCTGTCTTTGTGCTGGCCTGGCAAGTCCGGTTGACCTGACTTATCGATATCAGAATCATCGGTACCAGAAGCACCATCATTGTCCTTTCTGTTCATTACGGCCTTCCATCCCCCGGTCCTGTTAGCTGGAGGCCGACCGTGGGGTGGCCCGACATGATCCCTGCATATTCACATAAGGGCTCGCCGATAATGATGCCTTCGTCGTTGATGTCAAACAATCGAATGTCCTTGCTATGCTCACTGCCACGGACTTTAACGACCGAAAAGACGCGCTTTAACTGACCCCCCATTTCCGTATAGCGCTGCACGATAATTGCATCAGCAAGAAAAGCGCTTCCAAATGGACTAAAGCGCAAATCAGTGTAACGATCTTCCAGTTCCGAGGTCATTAGTATGGTCACGCCCATGCTAGTAAGCTTGGCAATCATCCGGTACAGCGATCCGCGAAAATCTTCGCTAAACGCGGGTGCAAGTGCAAGCTCAAATCCAGACAAAGAGTCAATGACAAGGCGCTTTGCCTCCATTCGATCGATCATTTCGATTAAGTCATGCAAGGTCTCATCAATCGACAAATCCAGGGAACGTGTATCAATTGCCCCAACTTGTCCAGCCTCCACCAGCGCAGACAGCTTACTACTCAGCAGTTGGCTGGGACTCTTTTCAAACGCCGCAATTACACCTCGGGTGCCCCTGCGCGCCCCTTCGGCGAGAAATTCCGTCGCCAATATGGTTTTTCCGGAACCGGATGGCCCGACCACGAGTAGCGAATATCCCATTGGCAAGCCTCCACCCAGCATTTCATCCAGGCCGGGTATTCCCATGGAAACACGTTCCTCGCCCATGGATGGCTTGATGGTTGACTCAACCGCTGCGCCGTATTCGATAATCGCACGCGGGAAAACCTGAATTCCGTTATCGCCAATACGGAATGTATGCAAACCTAGCGCCTGCGCTTGACCACGCATTTTGACCACTTGCATCTTGCGCACCATTGAATTGCGATGCAAGTTTTGCGAAAGCCATAGGATGCCGTCCGCCACTGTAAAGACGGGGCTTGACTCTGATTCGGGCGCCAGATATTCGCCGATTAAAAATGTTGTTACCTGCCAGCTCGTCATTTGCATACCCAATTGCTGGATGAACCGCTGCAGTTCGGACACGCCCTGCTCCTCCCGCTTCAGCGACTGTACGACTGAGCGAAACGAATCAACAAACACAAGGCTGGGAACATAGTCTTTGACTTCTTCGGCCATGCGCGACAGTACGCGGGTAAAATTTCCCTCCATGAGGTCGGCGGATAAGTTGACGAAGCGGATCGATTCATTGATTTTATTGATGTCAAAAAACCCAAATTGCTGTTGATAACGAAGCATCTTCAAAGCAGGTTCGCCCAGTACCGTGAAGAACAGCGCCCGATTACTCGGGTTTGCCAGCGAGAACATGATCTGATGAGCGAGCGTAGTTTTGCCGCTTCCCGGAGTGCCCGCAATCAGGTTAAACGAGAATTCGGGCAGGCCTCCGCCCAACAGGTCATCCAGACCAGGGACGCCAGTGGTCAGACGACGAATGCTTACCTTTTCACTCATTTTTGAACTCCTTGTCGGCCTTATTCGAAACGCTGTTGCTCCAAGCCAAATGTAAAATACGGGTCGTTAACTGTTCGCCAATTAACGAGGCCAGGACGTCGGTGAAAGTGATCAGTAGAAGAGTGTTTGCTTCGCTGGCTTGCGCAGGCGTTTGTCCTTCAAAGTTCATCTTTAACTCTGCGAACCGTTGATCAGTCTGGGGTGCCAGTGGGCTGGCCGCGAGCCAAGGAAATGTTGACTGACTCAGGAATATACTTCGCGCGTATAGTGAATTGAAACCATCTTCACCGACGATCGAAACGATCTGGGTCGCCATCTGCTCCCATAAGTTAATCGCGGCATCCGCGACTTTCTCAGTGTGCTGTGCCATGAGGCTTTTTATTATCTGGTGTCGCTGCAGGTTATTGGGTTCCATAAGAAAAATATCAAGGATCTCCCTATCGCATTACTGTTAAACCCAGAACGCTGTTCAAAGGATCTCAATTATAGGAGGGGTATCGCGATTACATCATGCATTTAGTCCTTTGAATAGCTGTAATATTTTACAGGTACAGACATGAATTTCACTATAGACACAATACTGTATCAGTTGCTCGGCGGATACCTGCAAAGTGCCGAGCCATGCGCTTTCTCTGCTATCGGTCTACCATCAACCCATGGAAACACGTCATCCCTACCCGCCGAATGTTCTCCCAGAATGATTCGTCGACCATTCGGTGCGGTATTGGCAAACCACTCACGCGCTATAACTTCGAAACTGTTTGCTGCCCGTTCCACGCGCCTCATCACAATTGGCACGTGCATCCTTCAAGCTGACGTCAGGATATGCGGCTAGTGAGAGCAGCTTTTCCTTACCCATCAAAGCGGTACTTCAAACGTTATAATTGCCGCCTGCAGGTGCCATATATAGAAAAATTTCCTTCTCGTCGGCTATCTTGCATGGTTGTTACCGGGCTTGGCAGTTCGGATCACAATATCGGTAAATGCCATTGGGGTATCCACTTATTTGATATCGACAATACTCTCCCACCCCCATCTTTGGCCGATTTCCAATAAACCTCTGTAGACTTATTTTGACCTGAAAAAAGCCACAAACATTAAATTCATTACGTTTTGTAGCTTTTCTTTGGATTTCTTTAGACTATCTTTTGGTGGGCGGTACTGGGATCGAACCAGTGGCTTCCACCGTGTGAAGGTGGCACTCTACCGCTGAGTTAACCGCCCGCTGAGTTGACCGATGGGTAACGCTTGGGGGAGGCGCAATTAGAGCATGAATTCGCGCTTTTGGTCAACGCGCGGATGTCTGGAGAGAGCTCCTGTGGCGATGTTAAGTCACGAATGACTCAGCATTATCCGGCAGGCTCGCGTAAAATAGCATCTCTGTAACCCACCAGCCTCATCACTGGCTTCTCATTCATGATCCGCACACGTTTCGCTCCCAGTCCCACGGGCTATCTTCATATTGGCGGCGCGCGCACCGCACTTTTTTCCTGGGCCTATGCCCGCAGACATGGTGGAAAATTCATTCTGAGAATTGAGGATACCGATCTTGAACGTTCAACTGAGCAATCCACCCAGGGCATACTCGACGGCATGGCCTGGTTGGGGCTGGATTATGACGAAGGGCCGTTTTATCAGATGCAGCGGCTGGCGCGCTATCACGAGGCGGCAGAGCAGCTGTTGCGCGCGGGCGCCGCGTATTATTGCTACGCGAGCAGGGAAGAGCTGGATACAATGCGCGAACAGCAGCGTGCGGCGGGGGTGAAACCCCGGTACGACGGGCGCTGGCGAGATTCAAAGCAGACACCGCCCGCGGGGGTGAAGCCAGTGGTGCGCCTGAAAAACCCCCTGGATGGGGCAGTCACGTTCAGTGATTTGGTCAAGGGTGAAATTACCGTCGCCAACAGCGAACTCGACGATCTGGTGCTGCTGCGCGCCGATGGTGTGCCGACTTACAACTTCGGCGTGGTGATCGATGACCTGGATATGAACATTACCCATGTGATTCGCGGTGATGACCACGTCAACAATACCCCGCGCCAGGTCAATATTCTCAGGGCGCTGGGTGCACCACTACCGCAATACGCGCATGTTCCGATGATTCTTGGGGCTGATGGCGAGCGGCTTTCCAAGCGCCACGGCGCGGTTTCGGTGATGCAGTACCGCGATGACGGCTATCTGCCCGAGGCGTTGGTGAATTACCTGGCGCGGCTCGGCTGGTCGCATGGCGACGAGGAAATATTCGGCCGGGAGCAATTGGTCGAGTGGTTTGATCTGGCATCCATCAATTGCTCGCCCGCGAAATTCAACCCGGAAAAACTGCAATGGATCAACCAGCAGTATCTTAAGACTGCCGACGATGCGCGCCTGGCGGAATTGGTAACGCCTTTTCTCGAGGCGGATGGCTGCAATACGACCGCCGGCCCGAATTTACCGGATTTTCCGAATCTATCCAGGGTAACAAATCTTCTCAAGGAGCGTGTTAACACTGTGGCAGAACTCGCTGACGCGGCAGTATATTTCTTTCGCTCACTGGAACCTGCCGAGGAGCTTAAAGGGCAATATTTCACTGCCGAGGCGAAACCCGCGCTGGTTGATCTAATGGAGCGGTTTGCTGTTATCGAGTGGGAGAGCCATGTCATCCAGGACGCAATCAAGGCGGCTGCAACGGCGCATGGGCTGAAGATGCCAAAAGTGGCGATGCCACTGCGGGTGATGGTGACAGGCACAGCCCAGACACCGTCGATCAATGCGGTGCTGGAACTGCTCGGTAGGGAAGAAACGCTCAGGCGCATGAATGACCGGCTTTCTGGTTTTCTCGCCTGACCCCGATTAAATGCTGGCCCCCGCCGCCGCTTACGTTGACTGGAACAGGGCGGCTAAGTATAATTCGCCTTCATTTTGTCGGGGTATTCGTAGGTATCGGGGGTATAGCTCAGCTGGGAGAGCGCTTGCATGGCATGCAAGAGGTCAGCGGTTCGATCCCGCTTACCTCCACCAGATTCTGACAGTAGCCGCAAGGCAGTTTCAAAAAGTCCTTTAGTCCCCATCGTCTAGAGGCCTAGGACATCACCCTTTCACGGTGAGTACGGGGGTTCGAATCCCCCTGGGGACGCCATCTTAACTCCAACTGCTTGATAGGTAATTATAATCAAGCAAATCAATAGGTTCAATTTCCAAGTGTATCGCAATACTGTTACACTTGGGGATGGACTTGCCTACACAAATTCATGTATTTAACCGTAACGGAACGTATTATTTCCGTAGGCGCGTTCCTAAAGACCTCCTTAGTCTTTACCCTTCAGGGCAGGTGGTTTTCAGTCTTAAAACCAAGGACCGGAAAGAAGCGGACCGGCTAGCTCGTGCTGAGTCCGTAAAGCTCGATCAAGAGTTTCAACGACATAGGGCTCATTTATTGACTCACTCGGATGGTCAACTATCGGAAGAGGACATTGAGCATGTATGTGCGTTATGGATTGCCGAAGGATTGGAAGAAGATGAGGAAGCCCGTAGGGAGGGCTTAACGGACAGGGACTATCGAAAGTGGTCCGAATCGTTAAATATTGCAGATGCTGGCTCAAGATATGAACTTGCTAAAGGTGACACTGAAGGCATTGAGTGGGAGATGGAGGATTTTTGCGAGTGCCACGGCTATAGGGTGGTTAAGGGGACGCCTACCTACAGAAAACTAGCGTATGCCTTCTTGAAGGCAACTGTGGAACTATTCAAAAAGCAAATGGCTAGACATAAGGGGGAAATTATAGAGACCCCCGAGGTTCCTCCATTAGGCTATCAACTGCGTGGGCTGAATCTCTTGCAAATTCTCGATAAATGGAAGCTTGAAGCCAATCCAAAACCGAAGACGATTGCCGAATGGGAATTGGTTATCAGTAGGTTTGCTGCGGTTAATGGGCCGCTTCGGATAAACCAAATAACCAAAGCCCACATGGTGGCTTACAAAGAGAGCAGGCTGATGAGCGGGAATGCTCCCGCTACAGTAACTAAACAGCTTGGGGCATTATCATCCTTACTTCAATACTCGGTGGACAACGGCCTTTTATCTATTAACGTAGCAGCAGGGGTGAAGGTCGCAAAAAACAGGGTCGAGAAAAAGGCCAGGTTACCGTATGAGATTGAAGACCTGAATAAAATATTCTCCTGTCCCATCTATACTAGCGGCCAGCGACCCCAAGGTGGCGGGGGAGAGGCTGCTTACTGGTTACCGCTGCTGGCACTGTATACAGGAGGACGATTGGAAGAGTTAGGGCAACTTCGAAAAAAAGATGTGAGGCAATTAGATAATATTTGGTACATCAACATTTCAGATGAAGCCGAAGGCGCGTCTTTGAAAACTCATAATTCAAGGAGGGTCATCCCCGTTCACCCAGAACTATTAAGATTAGGTTTTATTGAATATGCTCATCAGAATAGCGAGAGAATTTTTCCCGCACTCAAGGCAGATTGTCACAAATCATTAACCGGTAATTTTTCTAAATGGTGGGGTCGGTACGTGCGTGAGGTCGTTGGAATAACGGATAAGCGCAAGGTGTTTCACAGTTTTCGTCATGCGTTTAAAGACGTTTGCAGGAATAGTGGGATTCATCAAGAAATACATGACGCTTTTACAGGACATGCAGGGGGTAACGTTGGCAGTACTTACGGTTCCGGTGCGTCTCCAGGGAGATTAGCGGAGGAGATGACTAGAGTAAGGTATCAAGGGCTTAAAATAGGATGAGCTTGTATAATAATGGCTGCTTCTGCAAATCGCTTACCATTTCATATCATCGAAAGCGGCTAATTGCTCATTGATAAAAGACCAATGAATAATCACACCCAAGAAAAAATGATACCGGATTATCAGACAATGATGCGCCCCGTCCTCGAATGCGTTTCCGCAGGGGAAGACTCCAATAATAACGTTGCAGAAAAGCTAGCAGATAAGTTCAAGTTAACTGAGGAGGAGCGCGCTGAGCTTCTTCCCAGTGGCAAACAGACCAGATTTACCAATCGTGTTAACTGGGCGAAGAGTTATTTAAAGCAGGCTGGGCTCGTCAGCATCACGCGCCGGGGTTACTTTGTGATTACAGAAAAAGGCCGTGAAGCGCTTGCCGATACTTCCGCAAAAATTAATAACACATTTTTGGAACAGTTCGAGGGATATCAGAATTTTAAGAATCGAACACGGGAAGTTGGGCCCGACTCTGCTTCTTTAGTAAAACTTTCTGAGCCGGTAAGCGAACCCTCGACGCCGGATGAAACCCTACGCGAGGCATATGGGAAGATTACTGCCACGCTAGCCAGTGAACTGCTGGATCGGGTGCGGAATAGTCCCCCGGCTTTTTTTGAAAAGCTGATTGTTGCTCTCCTCCTAGCCATGGGATATGGAGGAAACCGCTGTGCTCCCATGCATCAACTAGGCGGGTGGGCAAGCTTTCCTGGCAGATGCTCAAAGCTGTTGAAGCCGGTCTAAAACTGACCAGATAAAGCC
>JALYOY010000329.1 GCA_030856655.1 Pseudomonadota bacterium
AGCAGGACGATCAGGAGAATTAGCGGAACGCGCATTGTATGGCCGGTATTCAATTTAATCTTCCCTTACATAAACTGCTCGCCATCATTCAGCAAATGCAATGCTAATACTTATCATAGACACAATGGCCGGTTTACGAAACAAGCCTGTTGAGAAATATCTCTGTCAAGATTTCGGCAACAGCATACCAGTTAAGGATCGCTCAGAGCTTTCAGATGAGCAGCCACGCTTCGCCCCAGTGCAGGCAATGCATATCCCCCTTCCAAAGCCGATACAATTCGATTTTGAGCATAGCTGCGCGCAATCTCTTTGATCCTTTCGGTGACCCATGCGTAATCGCTTTCGAGCAGATTCAATGAAGCAAGATCATCATCTCTATGAGCATCAAAGCCCGCGGAGATAAACAACATCTGCGGCTTGAATTTTACGAGCGAGGGCAGCCAGAATTCGCTTACCGCCGCGCGGAATTTTTTGCCATTGCTGCCGGCCGCCAATGGAATATTGATCATGCGTTCGGAGCGCCCAGCTATACCACTAAAGGGATAGAACGGATGCTGGAAAGTGGACACCATCATTACCCGCGAATCATCCCGAAATATGTCCTCGGTGCCGTTGCCATGATGCACGTCAAAATCCACCACTGCCACGCGCTCCAAAGCATGCGCGTGAATAGCATGAGCAACCCCCGCCGCAATGTTGTTAAACAAGCAAAAACCCATTGCGCAGCCACGTTCCGCATGATGACCTGGAGGACGAACGCTGCAAAAAGCGTTCTCCACGGTTCTGCCGATCACTAGGTCAGTTGCCAGAATTACTGCACCCGCAGCACGATAAGCCGCTTTCAGGCTATGCGGATTCATCGCCGTGTCCGGATCGAGATAAGTAATTCCGCCTGAGGGCGCCTTGGCATCCAGTGAAGCGATGTATTCTGGCGTGTGTATTCGCCTCAACTGCTCGAGTGTGGCCAATGGTGCAACATAATGTGTCAGTCTGCCCATCAGCCCCGAAGCAATCAGCTCATCCTCGATAGCTTTAAGCCGCCCTGAGCTCTCGGGATGGTATGAACCCATTTCATGCAGCAGGCAATCAGGATGGAAAATATAAGCGGTATGCATATGTAACTCCTGTACGGTATTGATGACTTTGATCCGGCTCGCATTACCGATTTCGCTGGCGGCGGTTGGCAGGAGCCCTGTTACCGTGATTCGTTGGCAGGGCTACAGACGGAACTGGGTTATGATCGCGTGCAGCAACCACGTCCCCCCCGAGACAATAACTTATCGCTGTTTCGCTTTCTGCCTCCAGGAAGCCGCATGCTTTAAGAAAATCAAAGCCTCTTCTTTGTTCCAAGCAGTAGCAGCGGTTCAAAATTGAAACAACTGCCCCTCCGTGATAATCTCTGCCTCAAATACTCCATTTATTGAGACTAACCCGCTTTAACTCATGAAATTAAAAAAATCAGGCGTTCAATGTCTCTTTTTCGACAACTCTGGTTAGCCGTTATACTGGTTACCCTAACAAGTTTTATAGGCAGTTTTGCCGTAAGCATGCTCAGCACGCGGAGTTATCTTGAACAGCAGCTTCACCGGAAAAATGTCGATAGTGCCAATTCCCTCGCTCTGACCATATCCCAACTGAGCAAAGATCCCGTTACGGTCGGGCTGCCAATCACAGCAATGTTCGAAAGCGGCCAATACGAGACAATCTCGATTACCTCCCCGGATGGCAAGGTAATTGTAGAACGGATGCAGGACCGGATAGACACCACCGTTCCCGAATGGTTTATTGATTTCTTTCCCATACATGCCGAAGCCGGACGTGCCCCGGTATCGGATAGCTGGATGCAATTTGGCGTTATTAAGGTGGTTGGCCACACCCGCCTCGCTCATCAGGCACTTTGGGAGCAAACCGAAGCCCTGATAATCTGGTTTTTGGTAGCGGGTGTCTTCGGCGGACTCATCGGTATGCTGATACTCTATCGCATCAAAAAACCATTGGCTGCGATGGTCGACCAGGCTGATGCCATTACGGAACGACGCTTCCTCACTATTTCTGAACCTTCCATACCGGAACTGCGCAGTATCGCACGCGCCACGAACGATCTGATCAGACG
>JALYOY010000136.1 GCA_030856655.1 Pseudomonadota bacterium
ACTAACCCTGCGGAGGGAACGTTCCGAATGGACCATGAAATGGGCCATTCATTCTGAGAACCCATTAAAGCCCTTAACGCTGCCTTTCTCAGCACTCACTTTCCATTCTGTCCCAAACATCAAAAACATCTTCAGGAAACGGGGCATTTTGCTTTGAAGTCACAAACGTCGTATACGCACTAAATTTTTCTTCGAAAATATGCTCATAGTCAGCTAACGCATCCGCAACTGCGGTATCGAATAATTCCTTCTTATCAAATTGCAAGCATATGGGAGGAATAGCCCCGTTTCTATCAGTATTGGTTGTGACTGTTACACGACCGCATCTTAATGCAGCCAATACCCGCATGGACGAGATCCACGGCCAATTTTCATTTTGGGGAATATTCAATACAAATCTTCCCATCGTATTCAGTGCATCTCGCCGGCGTCGAGAAGACATTGTATTTGCCACCCAGACATTGTACTGCTTCTCTAATTTGCCCAGAATTTGCCTGCGGTAATTCGTAAGATGGCCAGTAAAGACAAAATCGTATATAGGCGGTCCACTAACGGATCGAGGTGAACGATCGGTTAATTTGAGCTTGGGAAAGGGGATGGTTATTACCGGCATTCCTGGCAGCATTCTTTCGACCCCGTGCAGCATTGGCAAATCCCCGAGCCTGAAGAAACATTTTGTATGTTCCCGCAGCAAAATCAGGTTGAGGAGGCGCTCTCGTTTAGTGGCTGGATGCATATAATCACTATCAACCCCCAGTCTTGCCCCATGAAAAAAAATTTCACCTTGATTAAAGTCAAGATGTTCAGTCAAGATCATGCCGACACGCTTATGATATTTACGACAAAATGTTTCTACAATACCTGCTGAATTCTTATTAAAATTCTCGATTACTACATTAAGAGCGGATGGTTCTGGATGGTTGGAGATGCTTACTTCACGCCCCTGCGATTTCAATGCCAGGTAAAAGAATTCGATCTGTTCCGTTATACCTCGAATGGCATGGTTGAAAATCCATAAGCGAATCGGCAATCCGTTATTGGTTAATTGTGAACAAATCTTATTGTGGGAAAGCATAATATAGCTACAGCACAGCATTCACTTCGGCGAAATTACTTGCCGCACCTTTAGCTGTATGGACCAAAGCCCTTTAAGCACCGAGAAAACGGCAGGATACGGACGAACCCATTCCCGAATGTCAGCGACACCATCCAGTGAAAACAGCCGGCGCACTTTCCGCGGCAAAAAATAAATTTTTTTAAACAAAGAGAAAACGATAGGGTATGGACGAGTCCATTCCATAATACGATATTGAAGTTTAAATGCCAGCGGGCCTGAATCCCGGCCAACCTTTTCTAAAGAAAGAAGATGGACCTCAAGATCACGAAGTACTCCTGCAATTATGATCCCCTTCGTTCCCAATTGCCTTTGCCGTTTCGCTGCAAGAACAGAAAATTTATCAAATCCATATATAGTCGCTTCACTGGCGCAATAAAAAAATTCCCCTTTGCAAGAGTAAACCTTTTCATAACCGGTGCTTAACAACAGAAGCGGCTGAGTAGGACTTTCAAATAATCGCTTTAATTTACTAGGGCTGGCTAACACCGCCCCATGCAGCAAACTTCTGTTTTTAACTTCTTTTTTCTCTTTTTGAGCATGCCATAGTCCAACAATCTCTTCTGACATTTGATCGCGGAACGCAATCCCGGAAAACTCGTCTTTTACCCGTATTCGCCCACGCGCCCGCATGTCTAATAGATATTGCGGATTATCTATGAGGACCCTGATACGACTGTACATCTGCTCAACAAGACCCGCCGTAAGCCCTTTAAAATTTTGGTGCTTGTCGGCAATTGCTCTCTCAACCGTATCCTCAAGCCACACCGCATTCCGAACTCCTTTTAATATTATGCCGTTTTGCCCATCCTTCACGTACAGGTCAGGTCCATAAGTATCCGTCACAACCGGTATCGCCCCTGCAGCGAGTGCTTGCATGATTGTAACCGAATGCAAGTTAACGCTTGGTAGCAATAAAACGTCAGCTGTCATAAACAGGCGCAATTGCTCATGCTCCGAAACATGCCCTTCCAGCCACATAATCTGCCGATTTTCGACCGAATGCATGAACACAAGATCAACCCCCCAACCTCTCAATTCCCGATCCATAGGTCGGGCTGTTCTGAAGATAAATAACGCATCCCTACCTGAACGCAAAAATTTTTCAGCGAAGAGCAAGCTTATAATGCCGCCGCGCAGGGCAAATGATCTTGGATTCTGGTGGGCTGAATTGGTGAATAAAAATATCGGACGTTCGGCACAATAGTCCTTCCGCGCATCCAGTAAAATTTTCAGGGTGTGGTCCGCTAGCCCAATTCGGGAACGCCGAAGTTTTTCGCTTACCTGGTCATTGCCAAAAAAGTTTCTGATCTGGTCAAGTGTTTCGGGCACATGCGAAAAAATTCCAAGGCAATTTTTGGAACTCAGCAATTGTCCATAAAATTTTCGCAATTCGTTGGAATTCTTGATCGCTCCATTCCCCTGATTGGCAAACGGCATAAAAATCGGCAGAAATGACTCGCAGTGGAATACAAAGGGCCGCTCACCATTCGTGAGCGGGCTGGTATGATGAAATTCAATGTCACCGGGCAACTCGCTAGTCAGCCATAATTCGTCTCGCGTAATATAGTCTACAAATTTTCGGCCCAGTGGCAAATCGCTGCATTTCTTTGCAAACGGCTCTGGCATTCGCGCTACTTGTTCGAAAATCTCACTGGCATAGGCATTGTCTTCTGAGAGACGTTTAGCGAAAGCCACTTCATCAAGGATATTGAAAGACAGGAGAGGGTTATTTTCGAATAAAGCCCGGTATAGCGGATGAAAACCATTACAAGGTATATATCTTGCCTGATTCCACGGCACAGCAACATTAAGCTTGCTCACAGCGATTCACTCCTGGCGAAACTTGGCTCAGGCTCGCTGCTCCTTATTTCCGGGCGAGGATCGAATTCTTCAATAATTTTCCCTTGATCAAGACGAAACGCACGGTTGCAGACCTTGGAAATCAATTCCGGGGAATGCGAGGCAATCACCAGTACGGAAGACTCTTCTACCCGCCGCTGAAGTCGCTTGGCCGCTTTCTCCTGAAAGTTTTCGTCACCCACGCTTAGCCACTCGTCCATAAGCAGGATATCCGCGGAGATGGCCGTTGATACCGCGAATGCTAGTCGAACCTGCATCCCGCTGGAGTAGGTGCGCAACGGCATGTCGAGATATTCACCAAGCTCGGTGAATTCAGCTATTTCCGGCATACGATCTCTGATCTCTTTTGCGTCCAGCCCCATCATTAAGCCACGCAAAAGAATGTTGTCATACCCTGTGGCGTCTCCGTCCATGCCCATTGAGATATCCAGTAACGACGCAATCCTGCCGTGCATTTCCAGTGAACCGGAGACCGGCTCATACGCCCCCGCCAATACCCGGAGCAAAGTGGTTTTTCCCGATCCATTGTGGCCTAGTAAGCCAAGCCGATTTCCCGACTTAAGGTTAAAACTGATTCCATCGATGGCCCTGACAGAGATATAGGATCGCGAATCGCGGGCAATGCGCCCCCCTGTGGTTGCCTTTAATACAGCGCGTTTCAACGAGCGATCAGCGGTGTAAGTCGGAAACTCAACCATCAAATCACGAGCGCGAATAACATCGGTATTCATAGCCAATAGGCCACTCTATGGCGGAATCTCCACAATGTAAGAATAGCCGCCACCATACCGATCAGAGTGATGCTCAATACAATTATCCAGGAGGTAACGGAAGCTTGCGCACCAAGAAAGGGAGCACGGAATAGTTCTATAAAATGGTACAGAGGATTTGCCTCGACAAGCCATGCAGCGCTACGCCCTTTGATAATCTCGGGTAGCCACATAATAGGAGTAACGAAAAATATTACCTGCACCAAATTGGTAACCGTCGGCGGGATATCCCTGAAACGGGTGCAAAATGTGCCTAGAATCAGCCCGGCCCAGACTCCGTTTAGTGCGATCAGCCCAATCGCAATTGGCACCAATAACAAGTTGGTCAAATCTATCTCTTTTCCATAAAAGAAAAAAACGGGCACTAGCACAATGAGGTTATGAATGAATATGATTACGTTCCTGCACACCATGCGGCAAACATGCAGTGTCAACGGAACGCGCACTTGCTTAATCATTGAGTCCGCCGCGATAAATACGCTGCATGATTCATTTAGCAACGATGCAATAAGCGCCCAGATGACTATACCTGTTGCCAGGAACGGCAAATACACCTCAAGCGGCATACGGAATAGCTGCCCGTACAAGGCACCCAGCATACCGATCATAATTCCCGTGCTGATTGTTAACCAGAGAGGGCCCAGAACGGAGCGGCGATAGCGTTGCTTGATATCTTGCCAGCCCAGTAGCGCCCAGACTTTGTAGGACTTGAGGCCGGAAGTTACGTCTTCACTTGCCAGTGAAAATCTGGATCGACCAACACCCACTTTATAGGCTATCTCTGGATGTTTCAGATACTTTAGTTCCTGTAGTTCCACTTGGATTTTCTTAAATGCAATGAATTATTAATAAGGATGGATATAGCAGGATGCGAAAAAGTCAAAGGTCATTCTGTTCCTTGGCTTGACTCTAGACTGACTTGACGGACTTTATCGCGTTTCGAACCAGCGTTCTTTGATTGTATGCTTTAAAATGGCGGACATTGTGCACCCGTCCTGGATGCCGCCGGATTCGATCATGGCAGTAATCTCGTCGCGGCGGAAGAAAGCCAATTCTCCATGGCCTAGTTCTCCGTCGACCGCACCGACATTTTCATCCTTTTCCAAAGTTACCGAGAATAACCGGACACGGCCGGCAATTACGCCGGCTTCCGGTGCCATCACGCCAAGGGTGACGAGTTGCGCCGATTTAACCGCGAATCCCGTTTCTTCGCGCAACTCCCTTACCGCAGCTTGTTCCGCAGTTTCACCGGTATCCACGAGACCTCTGGGAACTTCCCAAGACCATCGGCTCAGGGGATGGCGAAATATCCGAATCAACCCCAATTTCCCATCCTTGATCGGCAGCACGCCTACGCCCGTCACCGTGCCTTCCGCTCCGCCCTTGGGCAATACACTCAGGTACTGCAATACCTCATGGCCATGTGTGCCGGTAACATGATCGAGAAACACGGAGAAAACTGTGTTCTCGCAGGCAAGACGGCGGGAATGGAGCCTGATCGGAGGTAATTCCTCGTTTTTTTTCTCCAGCTTGCCCACCTTTATCGCGGCAGAGGACATTGCGGGATGCGGAAATAGAGGAGAGTAATACATAGCCCTGGATTGGATTGGGTTGAACTGGGTCAAACGTTGCCGTAAAGGGAATTCCTGATCATGGTGTAACCCTTGATCAGTTCGCCGATTCCGCGGTCGAGTGAGAATTCCGTCTTGAAGCCGGTGGCCTCGATCTTGGCATTGGAGACAATGTAATTACGCTGGTCGGGGTCCTTGCCTACCGGGGCCTCGATGAAAATGAAGTTGGAAATCTGTTTCTGGATGTGCTCGCATAGTTCTTTCTTGGAAACGTTGGCGTCGGAAAGCCCAACATTGTAAATCTGGCCTTTCATCTTTTCGTGATTCATCAGGGCATGCTGGAAAACACGTGAGACGTCACGGATATGGACGTAATTCCGTTTGAAATGGCTTTCGAAAAGAACAACGAAACGGTCGTACACGGCACGATAGGTAAAATCGTTCACCAGCAGGTCAATGCGCATGCGGGGCGACATGCCAAATACCGTCGCCAGGCGGAAGCTGATAGCGTTCGGGTGCTGCATCAGTTCCTTTTCGATCCCGACCTTTTCAATAGCATATTGCGAAATGGGACGCAGCGGTGATTCCTCAGTACAGTGATTGTTTTCATCGCCCGTTCCGTATGCGCTGTTGGTAGTGGGCATAAGCACAATCTGCTCCTTGGAGAGATGCTTCAGCATTAGCGTGATGGCGTCATGATTGACCGTAGTGGCGCCCACGGGATCCAGGCTACAAAGCGGAGCGCCTACCAGCGCGGCCAGGGGAATAATAACATCCGCCTTTTTCATGAGCGGAGCGATAACACTTTCGACGCGAATGTCACCTTTCACCACTGAGAAGTTCGGGTGGTGGCAAACGTGGTTGAGTGTTGCCTGCTTGAACATGAAATTGTCCAGCACCGTAACCTTGTGGCCCACGTTGAGCAGATCGGGGACCATGGTGCTGCCAAGGTAGCCGGCACCGCCGGTGACGAGGATGTTATAAATCATTTTATTTCCTTTTCTGACTGTCGAAAAATCATTAATCAAACATGGCTGACTCAACACATTCGCATAGCGTGTGGGCTAATATGATATGCAATTCCTGAATGGTGCTGGTGTCAGCGCCGGGAACGATAATGCAATGGTCGGCCATTACCCTGGCCGCGCCACCGTCCCGCCCGCAAAAAACGATGCTTGGCACTCCCATGGTGCGGCATTGCTCCAGCGCTTTGAGAACATTGGGCGATTGCCCCGAAGTGGTTATGCCTAGAAATACGTCCTTATCCGTCGCCTTGCCGGCAAGCTGCCTTGAGAACACTTGCTCATAGCCGTAATCATTGGCGATGGCGGTGATAGTGGAGCTGTCAACTGTAAGGGCCTCGGCAGGTAATGGCGCGCGATCACGCGCCAATTTGCTGACAAACTCCGCAGCCAGGTGTTGCGCGTCAGCTGCTGAACCGCCGTTACCGGCAATGTAGATACGCCCGCCACGCTTATAC
>JALYOY010000026.1 GCA_030856655.1 Pseudomonadota bacterium
GGTTCTTATCATGACCGTGATCCTTGCCTTTCTGATTTCTCAGATTCGCACGGTCCTGACCCTTTGTTGCCCCGGTTGACCATTGGGCATTTGAATTCTCGCTTGCTTTCCCACTCCTGTGATCAAAGGCCGTTCCACCGCGCTGATCGTCTCCACTTCCACCTACGCGATCATGATGCCCGGCACCATCTTCGCGGGCCACAACCGGCTCGCCATAGCCGAGAACAATAGCCATTAACAATATTACTAAACCGACTTTATGCACGTCCCCTATTTCCTTCTATGGTTATTCAGTATTCGTTTAGCAAATGCCTCCGGACTTATTTGAGCAGTTCGCGCATCAACTTTGGCTGCGGTCTGCGGCCAAATCTTACAGGCTTCGAGAGCAATGACCATTGGACTTAAGTACACCGCGCACACAGCAAGAAATACGCATGGTTGGGGAACAGTTCGCGGCACTCGCCCAGACGAACATATAGTTATATCGGAAGGCCACCTCCGTCATCAAGACTGCCTTATCGAAAAATACCTTGTGCCCGCCGAGCGCTTTACCCCGTTTATCGGATTGCGTCACCGCATTGGTCACTTCTGTTCCTAAGGGTTCCCTTAGTATAAAACCAGGGTTTCCCCAATATACTCGTAGTATTGACTGAGTTAGGATGAGGCTACTTAAATTCTATTTGGGTTCATTACTATCATGAAAACAAAATTTGGAAAATTTTTTGCGGCGTTATCGATGGTAGGCCTGCTGGCTTCGCTGAGTCCTTCCGCAACTGCGGCTCAGCCTGTTGACACTCCTGAGATTCGCGCAGCCGCCCAGAAAGCCGTTACCCGCAGCGACCATGAAGCTGTCGCTAAATTCTATGAAGATGCCGCCAAGCAGATGCGGGTAAAAGTGAAGGAACAAAAGGAACTGCTTGAGCATTATGAGAACAAAAGCTATCTTTATGGTAGACAAGCACAAGATCTTCAATCGCATGCCTACGCGCAAGTGCGCGATTACGAACAAGCTGTTGAAGTCAATATTCGAGAAGCCAGCTTACATCGGCAAATGGCTTCGAAACTCGATGAGAACCATGCTGCGTCCGTTACTCAAGACTTAGCGCTATGAGTAGAACCTAGTCGGAGTAGCGCCACACCGCATAATATTCGTATTTCTCAGAATACAGGTTAAAGTCGTGTTAGCTACGCTAACCTGACTTTAACCTTTCATTTTGGCACGCAGAAAACTGTCAAGCACAGCAAGGGCCATTTCGGAGAAGATCCCGACATCACTTATTTGACTAGCGATCAGCTGCCCTCGCGGTTGTGACTGGCGTTAAACCTTAAACGCAGTGCAGTCCAAAAGTGCACTCGATCAGTCGGGGGTGCAATAACTGCGGCAACCAGCAACGATGTACTTATCGTCGGGCGCTGGTACAGACAAGACCCCCAGCCTAGAAATTGGGGGTTTTTTGTTCAAATGCAGATTAACCTAACATCTGCAATAGTAGGAAAAAGCGACGAGCAAGTGGTTCTCACCCCAGACAATAGGTGGCAAGCGGGCGCGGCAAGCGCTCTTTGATTAATCTCGCAACCTTAGCGCACCCCGCGGCGCTATCGGTGGAGCATGACACAATCTCCGTCCATGATCTCGGTTCTGGGGTAACGGACGCTCAATGTTTGAGGTTAGCGTTTTTGGCCGTCCGAATTGCGCAAAGTTCAAGCGTTAGGCGCTCGCCTGCTGGGGTCGCGACCAAAACAAAACCACTCGAAAGTGGCTCTGCGTATTAGATGATTGGCGGAAGCGGTGTAGAGCGATTCAACCACCGACCACGCAAAGTGCTGGGATTTAGAACTCCTTATGAGGTATTCTTCGGAGTGTCGGTGAGCTACATCAAGCAACCACTAGTTGTTGCACTTCGGACTTGAGTCCGCGCCATATTAATGATTTTTAAAGAGGAAGAATTAATGAGTTCCAAATATATTCTATTTATTATTGCCCTTAGTGCCGCTTTGATTAGTTGTGGTGGCGGGGCTCCTGAAGTAAATTCAACGAATTGTTCTGGCGCAGGAATGCAGGCGGTGCTTCCAACTTTCAACAACGAAGCTGAGCGGCAAGCATTTATTGATAAATGCCAATCTATGGCAGGAAAATAAAGCTCGGGACAAGCTGTCGAGTTGAGTACAGTTGTTATCACCGGATAAGAATTGATCAAATTCTGAGTTGTTTGCCGGTCGATGACTGATCATGGCACAAAATTGCCATTGGCGAGGGCAGGTGTCGACACAATTCAGACAGTTGAACTTCCCGATAACGGACGTTTAATGTCTCAGTTAGCGATTGACCATCCAGAGCAACCGCTTGCTGACTACAGTTACCAGATTTGTCCGAACCGGCGAGCCGCATAAATAAAGGCTTGCAGCGATTCAAGCGCTTTTCATTTTAAAGCCGGGCTAGTACTGCCAGTTAATCTCGATACACCACACATCGGCAGCTCGGCGATATCTTCACCCTTCCCTGTCACTCGATCTGTTCAGCGCAAGAACGAGTCAGATAGCAGGTGTCGGTTTCTTTTTAGGTTTCTTTGCTTCTTTGTTTTTCTTTTGCTGACCTTTTGCCATGATGCCCTCCCTGTATTGATGACGCTCACATAATAATAAACGCAACCACTCGATAACTAGCGGTTCCTACTTGGATCGTTATTACTTTTTGCCGCCGTTGACTGCAGTTTTCAAGTCTGGCTTGAGCCATTTTATACTTATCTGGGGTTGCTGCCGGTCGAGTATTGACCATCTGTTCCGTTTGAGAATTGATCAGGCGATTGTATCCCAACAGCTTACCGTTATTTACTTTCTATCGGTTCCATCATGACAGTCGGCAGCCGATAAACAATTCGGAATTTGATTAATATTCAACCGACGCCAATACCTAGTACATAGAATCAGCGTGTTGGAATCAAAGGCGCTGAATTTATCGCACCTGGCTGAACTGCTCGCGCAGGTTCTTCACGGCATTGGGCTCGCCGCGAACCCGAAAGAAGGCGCCCTCACTGTCTGAGTACTCCTCCAGCACCTGACAGCTTGCGTAGATTCCCCCGCGCAGTTGCTGTGCCGACCAGGGAAGAAAAAGCTCGGCCTCAACCAGATCCTGCTGGAAAAACGCGACGATCGTCTGGCGGAGCTTCGCGACTCCGTCAGGGCGGCGTGCGCTCATCACGACGCAATGCGGGTACTGTGTCCGCAACGCCGCTTCGCGTTCAGCTTGCGCCGCAGCATCGCCGACGTGGTCGATCTTGTTGAAGACGCGGATGCGCGGCACGACATTCGCACCGATCTCCTCAAGCACTCGATCGGTGACCTCAAGCTGGCGCTCAAACCCGGGGTCGCTTGCATCGATGACGTGGAGCAGCAGGGATGCATCAAGCGCTTCGTCTAGCGTTGACTTGAACGAGGCGACGAGCCCGTGTGGCAAATTCTTTATGAAACCGACCGTGTCACTAACGAGCACGCGTGGCACGCTCTCCGGGTGGAGGGCACGCACTGTGGTATCAAGCGTAGCGAAGAGTTTATTCGCGACCAGCACCTCGCTTCCCGTGAGAGCCCGCATCAAGGTGGACTTGCCGGCGTTTGTATAGCCGACGAGCGCCACGCCAGCGAACCCTTGACGCTCTTGCCGCCGCGCACGCTGCGTCTTGCGCTCGACATCCATCGCAACGATTTCCTGTTGAAGTTCGGCGATGCGGTCACGGATCTTGCGTCGGTCCAATTCAGTGTGCGACTCGCCGCCCCCCCGGCCACCGACGCCGCTGCGCTGCCGCCCTTGCGGCCCCGCAAGCTTCGCCGCCTCGCGCAGACGCGGCGCCATGTACCCGAGGCGCGCGATCCCCACCTGGGCGCGCGCAGCGCGAGAGCGGGCGTTGCGATGAAAAATTTCGAGGATGACCATAGTGCGGTCCATTACCTCGCAGCCGACCTCCTTTTCAAGGTTGCGCGCCTGCGATGGTGAGATCTCGTGATCGACCAAGATGGTATCGATATCCCGGCTATCAGGGTTAGCGACTATTTCATCGAACTCGGCGGGTTCGTTGTTCACGAAGCTGCGTATTTCCTGCCGCTTGCCGACGCCAAGGTATGCCGTTATGTCGAAGCCTGAGCGCTTCTGCACGAACGTGCGGACGACCTCATACCCCAGTGTTTTTGCGAGTTCGCGCAGCTCGCTCAGCGACGCCTCGAACTCGTTATCGCTCACGCTCGGCAGTTGTACGGCCGCCACGACGGCGTACTTGGATTTCTCTTCAACTTCTCTTTGCATTAGGAGATTACATATCTTGAGTGGGCGAATTTAGATAGTACCTGCAAATGTAATAGCTGCCGGTCGAATATTGATCATCTGTGCCGGTTGAGCACTGACCATACGATTTTATCCTAACAGTTTATTTTCCATCAGTTCGATCATGATCAGTTGTCGACCGGCAAACAATTCAAAATTTAATCGATTCTTATCCGGCGCCAACACTCCATCGGCTAGAATGCCACTCAGATCGAGCCCCTAAGCCGCTAACAATTGTTGGTACATTGAAAAGCGTAAGAGATTAACTCACGCAATAGCACAAGGATAGTGGCTTGATTTGGCGTGGTCAGCGGCGCAAACCAGATAAGATTGGAAGGGTGTTCAACGGCTTCCAGAACTATCTTTACCAGGAAACGGCCTGATTTTATGACCGCCGCCCTGGCATGTTACTGCCGGACGTGAACGGCGGCTTTGGAGCAGAAGCTCGACCGTTTCCTCATGGCACTAAACGGACGGCTAATCTTGCCCAATCCGAAGCCTCAAAGTAATCTAGTGCACCGCGGCCACGGAGCTGACGAGATATGGTGCAGGCCTCTGATCCACCCCCAACAAGTTTTAGGTCAAATTCCATTTCCAATACTTAGTCGCTACGCTAAGTAAGAAGTTTATTGCGTTAATTCCAGCTTTCCATTCTTCACCAGTTGTATGGTTCTGATCTGCCCCTTCCGTTAGCTTCATGACATAGTAGAGTCCGATTCTTGATGACCCGCCCCCGAAATCAGCAACGGTCTAAAATGGAAAATTCCGGCTCTTTAGGCCTGCCGGACAAGGGGGTTTCCCTTGCCCGGCAGGCGAATTCGGCGGGCGTTGCCCACTGCAATGCAGAGTGGGGACGAGCCTCATTATAGTACTGCCGCCATTCGTCAATCTTGCGCCTGGCGTCTTCCAAAGACAAGAACCAGTGGGCGTTGAGGCACTCCTGCCGCAAGCGTCCATTGAAGCTTTCCACCTTGGCATTATCAGTAGGCTTGCCGGGCCGGCTGAAGTCCAGTTCGATGCCGCGCTCATAGGCCCACTTGTCCATGACCTTCGAGATGAATTCGCTCCCATTATCGACTTTGATAATGCGGGGCAGGCCCCGCTTGATTGCAATGCGGTTGAGTGTATTCACCACATCTTCTCCTTTCAGGTTCTGGTCCACAGAAGTGGTCCCGATTGTTTGAACAACGACTGGAGTATTTTAAGTGGAATCTCTGCTGATTCTCACGCTGCCAGTTCAACCGTCGGCAGCATCACGGCATAAGCCTCATTGGGCGTTTTTCTGTCCAGACTCGAATGTGGCCTGGATTGATTGT
>JALYOY010000060.1 GCA_030856655.1 Pseudomonadota bacterium
TTTACAATACCAGGCGACTGCACTCCGCCTTGGGCTATTTATCGCCCGAACAGTTTGAATCACAACTTGCCAGGCAAGCGGCTTGAATTCCTGAACGCAAATTGTCCAGCTCCAGGGGGTCACTCCAACCGTATATCAGTTTTGGAGAACCTTCGAACTATTGGGGAACTGCTCAAAAGTAGCCGAGGCGAACTTTGGCGCTACCGTGTAGGTGATTACCGGCTTATCTGAGAAATACCGATAGTGCGGTTTGTATTCTTGTGGTGAAAATCGGCAACCCCGGGAAGTCTACCGAAAGTAAGATATCCCGATAGTGTCTATCGTCATAACAGTGTTTACGCTTCTTTTGAGAATGACAAAGGACGTTACCAGTTGTAAATTGGCTTGCCTTAGGCCTATTGTCATTTTTTCCTTGGCTGCTCGATATCGATTGCCGCTCATCAATACCTGTTTCAGCTCGCGCATAGCATCGACGGCCTTGGCGCCTTGATACTTCTTAAAGGCGACTATCTTATCAGCGTAAAAAGTCGCGATTATACTTCCCTGAACCTGGTCGAACTTGGTCGCCTTGAGCTGGAGTGGCGGAATGATTTAAATAGATCTCTTGTTTTTCCGTGCGGGGATTCACGGTGCCACGTTTCCCATCACTATGAGCAGCAGTATTATTAGGATCGGGCTGATGTGCTGGTACTGCATTTGTGCCACCACGACGGGTACGTCCTTCGTTCGATTGATCTGCAAAGGCGGAAACACTCGCCAACACCAATGCGACTCGCAGAGTTAATCGATTCATTTCTTTTTCTTTAAAATGCGGCATCGGACGCTGCCCTTACGTTTGCCGACATCCTACGGGTTCTAGTGGCGTTGGCTACTGTACTGAAGTACAACGAGGAGTAAGGTCATTCAGAATTTAAAGTGGAGCGGAGCGGCACGGGGCGTAAAATGTATTTTGAATCGCCCCTGCTGCACTAGACACTCAAGCCTCAAACTAAGACGTTATTAGGAGGTGTCATGAGTAGCAAGCGTTACACGGAGTGTCGCAGCACGGTTTGTGTAAGTGGGTAAAGAAGCACGGCCAGCCGGAACCAATGCGGCCTGAAGCATAAAACCAGCAGGTCGAATTGCGTAGCCTTAAGGCCGAACTAAAACTTATCACGAAGGAACGCGACATTTCAAAAAAGGCCGCAGCGTACTTTGCCAAAGAATACCGGTAAGGTACGCATTCATCAGGACCCATGAAACCGAGCATTCGGCGTGACGTATGTGCCGTATGATAGCAGTGCACCCCAGCGGCTACTATGCCTCGCTTGCAACGCCAGTGTCTGCGCGGCAGCGGGAGAATCAACGGTTGCTGGGGCTGATCAAGCAGTCGTGGCCGGAGAGTGGCGGCGTCTATGGTTATCGGAAGATCACCGACGATCTATGTGGCCTGGGCAAGTGCTGCGGCAAGCACCGTGCCAACTGGTGCGCCACGAAGATTGTGTTCCAGACCGGCTATTGCCGTCGACGGGGACAGCGTTATGGCCAGCCACCGGTGGTACCCCAACATCACTTACACCGCGCCCATGAGGGTTGGCTCTATCTGTGATAGTGCTGGATCTGATTTCACGGCAGGTAAATGGCAGGCCGATGCGGCCACGCTACCCTAGAACGAAAGAAAAAATTCTTATTCACTCGTCTATTATGCGAGAACGCTGGCAATTGATGAATGTCAGTCGCATTTAAAGCGCAGCTTGCTCTGTACCAAAGTACGAATGACGAAATATCTTACGTCATGCAGTGGCCGGACAATTATGGAGGTCATAATCCTTTGAAATTATTCCTTTTTTAATATTGGCACGCTAAATGCTTAGAGTAAACCAGCGAATGGGAATAGTTAAAGTTTCCTAGAAGCTGCCACTTTACAACAGGAAAATAAAAATGAAATTTATGCCAACGACTGTGAACCAAAACGTCGCCCTCGCGTTGTGCGCTTGGGCCTGCGCGCCATTACCCGCTAGCGCTCTCGTAATCAATACAGCCCCGATAAGTTTCAACAACTCTGCGAGCGTTACGGATAGCGAAGGTGGAGCCGCTACAAACAACAACGGTGCCAGCCTTGGTACGAGTACCATTAGCCAGTTTGACGCTAACCAGGGTGTATTGATGGGTAGTGCAATAACCCTTACATCGACGCGTACCCAAAGCACTTGGGTTAAATCCACTGACGGCCCAAATAATGGAAATAATAATGCGGTCACCTCGAGCGGCACTGGCAGCAGTACCGCCAATATCGCGGGACCAGGGCTAAATTCCTCTTTTGTCCCAGCCATTAATAATAACGATACTTGTGCGGGATCTGGGCTGGGAAGCTGTGGCGGAACAGCTACTGCAAGTGCCGTTACCCCTACTAACCTGAACCAAGCCGTAACTCCTGCCGGTCTTGACAGTTATGTCGGCAACGGCAATGTACTGCTCGAGCGCACCGCGCCAACATTGTCAGCGAATCAGGGGCCTAGCGCATTCACTGGGTCAGAAACGACGCAGCACTCAGTTACCTGGGCAGGAAATGTCGGAGCCACTTATGATTACTTGCTACATGCGGCCCCCTCCTTCGACAGTTCCTCGTCAATGTTCACCCTTAACCTGGACTTTGGAACTTTCTACGTGGGTGATGTTGCTACCTTAGGATTCGATATCTTCAATACGGGTAATGCCGACCGCGTCAGCCTTGATCTCGACAGCATTTTTGGAACCGGCGATATCACCAAACTCTTAACGAACCTGGGCGAGTTCAGCGGCTTGGATCAAGGGACAGGCAATAACTGGCTGGCCACATTTGACACCTCTGCTGTCGGAACTTTCAGCGCCAGCTATTCATTAAGTTTGTCTGACGCCGACGTTGGCGCGGCCTCCAGCCGGTTTGCCTATAATAATTACCTCACCCTCAACCTTACTGGCACGGTGGATGAAAGAGTAGTTGTTCCTGGGCAGATCAACGAATTACCGGAACCGACGACCCTTTTCCTTCTGGGGCTTGGTTTCGCGGGGCTGGGTTTCAGCCAGCGCAAGAAATCGTAAGGTCAATCCCATCACATCAAAATAGACCCGCTTCGGCGGGTTTTTTTTGGCGCCGCGTACAAAATGGCTTTTTCTACGATCAGCTTGCCCAGACGGTCTTCGACCAGAGCTCGCCGGCTCCGATATTGCGGCGTCTGGTTCAGCTCCTGAAGCCGTTCGCCTTCACCGTTTGATGGCGCGAATAACAGCCGCACGTTGTTCCAGCTTAACAGCTTCATTCTCCCGGTGGGTTGCCCGATATAGTCCAGCCAGATTTTCCAGGCTCGTGGCCATATTGGGATGCTCAGGGCCGAGGGCTTTCTGCACGATCTCGAGAGAACGCTGGTAGAGCGGCTGGGCCTGCGCGTACTGGCCTTGTGTTTGGTAGAGCAACGCAAGGTTATTCAGGCTCGTGGCCATATCCGGGTGGTCCCGGCCCAGGGACTTCTCGCGGATCGCCAGCGAGCGCTTGTATAGCGGCTCCGCTTGCGCGTACTGGCCTTGAGTGCGGTAGACCTCCGCAAGATTGTTCAGACTCGTGGCCACATCGGTGTGATCCGGGCCGAGGGCTTTTTCCCGGATTGCAAGTGCGCGCCTGGAAAGTGGCTCAGCTTGTGCGTACTGACCTTGAGTGTAGTAGAGCGACGCAAGGTTGTTCAGGCTCATGGCCACATCGGGATGGTCGCGGCCAAGCGCTCCCTCCACGATCGCGAGCGAGCGTTTAAAGAGCGGTTCGGCGCGGGCGTATTGGCCTTGGTTGCGGTAAATTTCAGCTAGATTGTTTAGGCTCGCGGCAACACTGGGGTGGTTGGGCCCGAGCGCCTTCTCCACGATGGCAAGTGAGCGCTTGGAGAGAGGCTCGGCCTGAGCGTATCGGCCCTGCGTGTAGTAGAGAGAGGCCAAGTTATTTAGGCTGACGGCCACATCGATGTGGTCCGGGCCAAGGGTTTCTTCCCGAATCGTCAGCGAGCGTTTGTGGAGCGGTTCGGCCTGCGAATACTGGCCTTGGGTACGGTAGATTGACGCGAGGTTATTAAGGCTGGTCGCTACACGGGAGTGGTTCGGACCGAAATTTTTCTTAGCGACTTCAAGTGTTTTTTTAGCCACTGCCGTGGCAGCGTTGTATTTCCCGGCACGATGGAGTTCATGGAATTCCTGGTTAAGATTTTCCCATTCCTGCCCCACACTTTGCGCCCACGAGGGCGTGCCCATGAAAGCGAAAACAACTATCGCAAATAGAGCTTTAGGTAGATCCATTGTTCTTTATTCTATTCCGGAGTATCGCTAGAGATGACGGGATTAAAGCCTGGAATATTAATGGTATCATCGATTGCAGCAATGATATGTTAGGAGTTGGATGCCTGCGGCAAGAGCTAGGACTCTTTTTTGTTTCCGCTCCTGCCTTCTAAAATACGCTAGCCTCAAGGGCTCAAGGGTTTATTAATTCGTTTATCATGTATTTCTTCCAGTAGTCGCTCCTTCCCGCCTCGTTAATATTCACCGTATTACTCGCTCGCGAGAATGTAACTTCGTAAAAAGATCTACGCAATAAGTGGATTTTACGTACCTTCTTGTCTTTCAGCGCATTACTGGGCTTGCTCATACTATTTTACAGCCAGTCGCCCATCTTCATTCGTAGCCTACAACCCCAGTCCTTAAGCGAGGGATAGTAGTCGACACTTCTTACAAATTCTATAGCAATACTGTCCTACACATTGATGTACAAGGATTTATTTCTGGGAATGATTTTTGCTTATCAGTATCCGGGCTCTTGTCATTCCCCCTCTGACTAATTGTTAAGCACTGCTGATTATGAGCGTTGAAAGAAGCGGACAAGACTCTGCTGAGGTTATTCTGTCGTCGACCGAAGAGGCTGACACCCCTGCGATAAAGCATGCCGATGCCCTCCTGGCCTTGATGGAATTCTACGAGTCCGCAGAGCCCGCGGATGAAGATAACAATGAGGTTGACTTGATGATTCAGTTAAGCGGGATGACAAGCATCAGTACGCAAGGCGATGACTAAATCAGTTGTGTGAAAACAAAAAGGGCTTCTACTGCAGATGACGATCCATTCT
>JALYOY010000142.1 GCA_030856655.1 Pseudomonadota bacterium
CTTTTGCGTTGTGACTATATCCGCGGAACTAACCATGGGGTGGCTTGAAGTTAATCTCGCAGGCGCATTTTTGCTTCCGCCATTAATTCTTGTCCTGCTGGGTACAATAGGCGTTTTGCTTCTTAAGCGCCACCCAATGATAGGCAAGGTTTTAGTGATAAGCGCGCTATCGCTGCTTTATTTCCTGTCTACGCCATTTATCGCTGAAGGCATGCTGCAAAAACTCGAAACACTGCCCACGTCCAATCTCGTCGCGACCGATATTCATGCCATCGTAGTGCTGGGTGGCGGCACTTATTTCAACGCGCCGGAATATGGCGGTCATACCGTGAATACATATGGCTTGGAACGCATCCGCTACGCCGCGCGGCTACAGCGGCTCACCGGCAAGCCTATACTTTTAACAGGTGGCGCCCCCTTCGGCAATAACTCCTCGGAAGCAGCACAAATGAAAACGGTGCTGGAAAAGGAATTTCAGGTTCCGGTTAAATGGATAGAAGAAGCGTCAGGCAATACCCGAGAGAACGCCTATAAAAGCTTTGGCATACTGAACCGAGACAGGATTACTCGCATCGCGCTAGTCACGCATGCCTGGCACATGCCGAGGGCGATGAGGGAATTCGAAAAGGCCGGATTTAAAGTTACGCCCGCCGCCACAGCATATACGACACGCTACAGGACGGACGTGTTCGCATTCATTCCTACTGCTGCAGCCCTGCAAAAAAGCAGGCTATTCCTGCACGAAGTTATTGGGATGTTATGGTATCGGTTGAGTTCGGTTCTCCATCAACCTTAAAGTTCCGCAGAATTCATCGCTTTCGTTCCAACTCCCACTACTTATACTGGAACTGGATTAAAATAGGGCCAAGAATATTCCGATAAAGAACAGCATGAAAACGCGTATTAAGTGGAAGGACGGTATGAGTTTCTTGGGCGAAACCGGCAGCGGCCATAGTGTGCTGATGGATGGCCCGCCAGAAGCGGGGGGCAGGAATCTGGGACCGCGTCCGATGGAAATGGTGTTAATGGGAACTGGGGGTTGTGCTGCCTTCGACGTGGTACTAATTCTTAAAAAAAGCCGCCAGGATATCAGCGATTGTGTGGTTGAAATCGAAGCGGAACGGGCACTCGAAGAACCCAAAGTATTCACGCACCTTCATTTCCATTTCATCCTGACCGGGAAAAAACTGAAGCCTCAGCAAGTCGAGCGGGCGATAAACCTTTCAGCTGAAAAATACTGCTCTGCTTCCAGCATGCTCGCCAAAACCGCGGAACTAACGCATGACTTCGAAATTTTGGAAGGATAAGCTTCGCGTCGGCTCTGCGCCAAATCCGGCGGCGCTCAAATCCAGTATGCAGTTTTTGTCATTACTTTTGATCCCAGTTTCATCGCCAGCTTCACGGGCATCGGCACTTCCGCGCCACCATGCGACATGGCAGCAGTAGCGTGGCCTGCTTCATCCATTTGCATCTGCGCAACAATAGCGCGGCTTTTTTGGTCTTGATGCGGTAAACGCTTCAAGTGCCCAGCCAGATGGACTTCTACTTGGCGCTCCGTTTCAGCGAGAAACCCCAGGTTCCATTTGTCGCCGAGCATCCCCGCGAAAGCGCCGATGGCAAATGATCCGCCATACCAAAGGGGATTCAATAAGCTCTTGCGTCCGCTTAATTCTGCAATGCGCCGCTCGGTCCAGGCGAGATGCTCGGTTTCCTCACGCGCCGCTTGTGTCAGGGTTAGCTGCACCTCCGTATCGCGGGCAGTAAGTGCCTGTCCCTGATATAGCGCCTGCGCGCAAATTTCACCGACATGATTGACGCGCATCAGCGCGGTGCATTCGCTTTTTTCCGAATCATTCAATTCAACGTCCGGCAGCTCATTTCCCGGCACTGGACGCAAAGTTTGTGCCGGTGTTAACAGTGTGCGCAGCGCGTGATCGAAGCCGATAATAAATTTATCGATATTCGGCATGAGAATTCTCTAGAAACGATACGATTAATATTATATACCCATCTGGCGCGCCAACAACGTTACCGGATGCAGCACTTCTATCTCTGCCTCCGCCTCGCGCAAAGCAGCCGCAATATGCATGGCACAGCCAACATTGGACGTCACGAGAAAGCGGGCGCCACTTGCCATCGACGCTGCTGTTTTGTCGCCGAGCAATGCCCCTGCCATCTCCGGCTGGTCGAGAAAGTAAGTTCCGGCCGCCCCGCAGCACTGGTCATTACCGGCCAGAGAGACAACCTCCGCGCCTGGAATGCGGGATAGCAGTGCATAAGGATGGACTGCCGCGCGTAATACGTTTCTGAGACTGCACGGCTCGTGTATCGCTACCTTATGAGGCAGCGGCGCGACCTTTACGTCGCTCCATCCTTCGGCTGTGACTAAAAATGCGCTGATGTCGACAATTTTGGTGGAAAAACTCCGTGCCTTATTACTCCGAAGCTGATCCTCGAAAAACTTCCCATCCGCTTCCAGTTTCATGGGAGCAGAGGGTTCTAACAGATGTTTTGAAGGTCGTAATGCGAAAAAGGAAGGATACTCGGTCAATTGCACACCGCAACCCGAGGCCATGCTTATAATCGCAAGCAAATCCAATCCATCGAAAGCCCTGATATTCTGGTATGCCAGCTGTGTCGCCGCTTGGCTATCGCCGCCGTGTTGATGCAACGCGCCACAGCAAGTTTGAGCTGGCGGGACATGTACCGTATAGCCCAGACGATTGAGCACAAATATTCCCGCATTAAGTGTGGGCGCGTCTGTCAGGCGCGCCACACATCCTAGAAACAAACCGACATTGCCGCGCGATTTGCCGATTGGAGGATAAATTGCCTGCCATGATTTGGCAATACCTGTTGCAACTGACAGAGGGCGGGGCATATCGACGCGTGAAAGCTGCCCTTCCAGCAAGGCAAGTTTTGATTTTCCCAAAAAACCAGATTTACGCACCCACTTCTGAAAACCACTTCTCTGATAAAGCCGCAAGAATGCGCGCATGCCATCAATACGCGCCGGTTTCGCGATTAATTCCCGCTCCATTAATCTACGAAACCAAGATTTTTGTATTGCTGTTTTCCCGTT
The DNA here is from genome assembly GCA_030856655.1 of Pseudomonadota bacterium. GTDB lineage: Bacteria > Pseudomonadota > Gammaproteobacteria > Burkholderiales > Nitrosomonadaceae > Nitrosospira. The sequence goes on from JALYOY010000142.1 coordinate 3,083, forward strand.
GAAAAGAGCCGGTGGCGACGCCACTACCATAGCGCGGGTTTCATCTATCAATTGCCCAAAATTTACATGGTTCGGGCAGGCCGCCTCGCATGCGCGGCAAGTCAGGCACCGATCTATATGTAATGCAAAGCGCGCATTCATGGGGATACGCCCTTCGGCAACCCCGCCTATAAGGGCGATACGGCCACGCGGTGAGTCGGCTTCCGACAATGTAATTCGGTACGTGGGGCAGTGTGGCAGACAGAGCCCACACGCTACACAGCGGTTGGCTTCCGCGATGAGCGAATCGGAAGAAAAATCAGATGGAGTATCCGTAGTTTTTATGGTCGTCTCGGCAACAGAGGACAGGTCATAGGCCAATTTTTTGTTAAAACCACTGTGCATTCGTCTATCGCTAACACGTGCAAGAACAAATGGCAGAGGGATATTTAACTCTTCCGAAACCGATCAATTACAGCGTCTACCGGTAAAATCATAATCGGGTCGCCTTGGGACATGCGGCCCTCCGGTCGGAGAGCCTATAGGACAACAGAATCGCGCTACAATTCTCCATCCCACATTTTTCGCTGAATTCCTCGTCTTGGAAGCTTTTTTCACATCCACCCTGCTGGTTGCTCTCGCGGAGATCGGCGACAAGACCCAGCTTCTTTCATTTGTGCTGGCTGCTAAACTACGGCGGCCCTATCCCATCATGATGGGTATTTTTGCCGCCACTTTACTTAATCACGCGTTGGCGGCCTCGATCGGTGCTTGGCTGGCGAGCTTGATCTCGTCGCAAGCTCTCAACTGGATAGTCGGGCTGTCGTTTATCGGTTTTGGCTTATGGGCGCTGAAACCTGACACGTTCGATGGAGAGCCCCACATTTTTGGTGCCGGCGTGTTTGTCACCACGCTGATCGCTTTCTTTATGGCGGAAATGGGAGACAAGACACAGTTTGCGACTGTAGCGTTGGCCGCACGCTACGATGTGCTGGCTCTGGTTGTGTTGGGAACCACGCTCGGCATGATGCTCGCCAACGCACCGGCGGTCTGGATCGGCAAGGCTCTCGCCCACCGTATCAACCTGAAGTGGATGCGATGGTTTGCGGCGGCTGCGTTCGTCCTGATGGGGTTTTGGTCGCTTGTTGCCGGCGGATAACTGACACAACTAATTTATTAGGCTAGCGCCTGTTGAATTTGAAGAATCGAAGCGAAAAAGTGAATGGGCGAGGACAGATTTCGAGGATTTTGAAGGCCAATATTTGTTTATTGCCCTCTATACGCGAGGCGACAGGACTTGGGCCCGGCCAGGCGCTTTTGCAGCCAACGCCCTTTAAGTCCGGTAGGCTGCCAGTAATTCGCAATGTTATTCCAATCAACGAATGCCGTGTATATAACGTTCGAGTTGGTGAATGATAAATTGCTGACCGGAGATGGCGTCCTTAACCAAGTCGCCGATGGAGATAATGCCGACCACTTCATTGTTTTCAAGCACAGGCAAATGGCGTACGCGCATCTCGGTAACTAACGCCATGCAATCCTCGGCTGTATAATCGGGACTTACATATGCCACCTGCGAAGTCATGATTTCTTTTACCGCGATGTCTCTCGCGGGTTTATCCAGCTGGTATGCCTTACGAGAATAATCTCTTTCAGTGACTATACCGGTCAATTTTCCGGTCTGGAGAACCAGCAATGCGCCTACGTTCTTGGCAGCCATCAATTGCATGGCGTCGTACACCGACTTGTCCGGCTCGATGCTTGCTACGTCGTGTCCTTTTCCTTCCAGCAATTGCCTTACAGTCGTCATGGGCAACTCTCCCGCATCTCAGTTTCGAACTCTAAACCCTGTTATTGGGCTTACCGATCATAGCACGTCAGCGTAACAAACTGGGCAGTTTGTCCAGCGGCAAGATCGTAACCACGTCTCGTATCCCGCCACCGCTTGCTCCATAAATGCATTGATTAGATGTTTCTATAGCATTCGGCTTTTATCTCCACGAGCGAATCCGGTAAGAGGTTGTGGAATATTCTTGCCGAAGGCAACCACTTTGAACAACTCCCCCATTTCAGCGGGGCTTGCCAGCTTTTGCAACTCATTCGCCAACGGCAAATAGTCCTTTACGTTTTCCGCTGAAGTTCGCGCCAGAATCTCGGTTATTCCGCAGTTGATGAGAAAATTCGCCTGGGTGGTATAACCCAGCAACTCCAATCCCGCATTGGTTGCCGCCCCGGCAATAGCGCTGAAATCAACATGACTGGTAATATCCTGCAAGCCCGGCAGAAAGAATGGATCGTCGTGAGCATGATGGCGATAATGGCACATCAGTGTTCCATGATTGCGCTGGGGATGGTAATACTCGCTACGTCCGAAACCGTAGTCTATCAGCACTACTGCGCCCTGTTGTAAAACGTGCGCGAGACTGCGCATGAAACCCGGTGTAGCAAGACTGATTTCGCTGATGTATTCGCTCGTATCGTCGCATACACCGCTGCCGGCCTCAGCCTGCGGATTGAGTTCGCGCGCAGCCTTCAGAAGGTTTCCATTCGGCTCCCCTTCAATAAGCGGGCGTTCGATCCAACCTAAATCGTCGCCGCTCCACGTTACGCCGCGCTCGAACAGACCGGCATCACGCCACGTAACCAGATGCACCGGCATAGCGTCGAGTACCTCATTGGCAAATATCAGCCCGTTAAATTTGGCGGGCAAATGTTCTAGCCAGACCACCAGCGGTGAGAGATGCGGTGCGAATCGTTCAAATAACTGCCGTTGCCGTTGTTGCAGCTCCGCGCTGACTTCAAGAATAAAATACTGCCTCGGCAAGTTACCGAGGTTTTCAAGTTCAAGCAGCAAATCGAGCGCAAGTTTACCCGTACCTGCACCAAATTCAAGAACATCGCCAACACGGTCGCCCATAAGTTGAAGCACCTGCGCTGCCTGCCGTGCCACAGCCTTACCGAACAGCGAAGAAATTTCCGGCGCGGTGACATAGTCCCCCGCTTTGCCGAATTTAGCCGCACCGCCGCTGTAATAGCCCATGCCCGGCGCATAAAGCGCCAATTCCATATAGCGCGCAAACGAAATCCAGCCGCCAGCAGCGGCGATCTCGGCGCGAATCAATTCCAGAACGGCGCGGCTATGCCATAAAGCCGCTTCGTTTGGCGTGGGTAGTGGCGACATCGGCTCTATGGTAAATTGTGGAAACTGACGAATTCGCAAGTGTAGAGGAGATGGCCATGCAAGGGAAAGCGGTACTCGTCACTGGCGGGGCCAAGCGTGTAGGTGCGGCCACCTGCCGGTGGCTGCATAAGCAGGGCGCAAATCTGGTCGTGCATTATCGAACGTCAGTGGAGGACGCACACGCATTACAGGCTGAACTTAATCAAATTCGTCCCGGCTCAGTGGCGTTGGTGCAAGCCGACCTGTTCGATATCGGACTGCTACCGGACCTGATTGATGAAGCCGTGAAGCATTTCGGAAAACTCGATGCTCTCGTCAATAACGCTTCCAGCTTCTTTCGCACTCCCCTCGGAGAAATTACAGAAAAGACATGGGATAATCTTATCGGCAGCAACTTGAAGGCCCCGCTGTTCCTGTCCCAGGCGGCGGCACCACAGCTCAGAAAACAGCATGGCTGCATCGTCAACATCGTCGATATCCACGCTGAGTGGCCGCTGAAAAGATACGTGGTATATAACTCCGCAAAAGGCGGCCTGGCGGCGCTTACCCGATCGCTGGCGCTGGAGCTGGCGCCGGAAATCCGTGTTAACGGCGTTTCGCCCGGCCCTATTCTATGGCCGGAAAATGGCGAGTGGAAGGAGGAGGCCGCGCGCCGGCACATTATCGACAGGACACTGCTGAAACGCACCGGCGAGCCTGACGACATCGCGAGAACGGTATCCTTCCTGATCGCAGATGCGCCTTATATC
>JALYOY010000108.1 GCA_030856655.1 Pseudomonadota bacterium
GTGTTGTTGAATGGTTCACCTAAGGACACTGAGTGGTATGGCATTAACACGCATTTATACTATGACCTCCTGGAAGACCTGTCGATAGGGATCCGCGGGGAGTGGTTCCGTGACCGAGACGGTTTTCGTGTCCCCTCGCCGTTTCGGGTAGTGGCTGCTACCAACAATATGGGGTCTAGTTTTGCGGGTAACTTCGCTCCGGCCTTCGCCCCTTCTGATTATTACGCAGTCACCCTGGGCATGAATTGGAAACCGGCGAAGAGGCTCAAGGTCAGCTGGAAACCGATGCAAAAGCTAAATATTCGCCCTAATATTCGTTATGACAGAGCAGACGGCATCGATCAGGCATATCGCCCTTTCGATAATAGAAAAGATCAGTTCTTATTCTCCCTTGACGCGACTATCCCTTTCTGATTCAGCCTCCGGTCAGGCTGAGCAGCGGTTAGCTGGCTTAGACCAGCTGGCTTGAACCGAGCATCATCGAAAAATGTATCGCGGTTTCTCGCTTTTATACCGCAGCAGTTCTTAAGAGCACTACCGCTATTGGCCTCTGCGGCTTCCTCGTATTGCGCACCAAGCCCGAGTATGCGATCTTCACATCCTCAGCTTGCCGACTGTAGAGATGGCTTTTTTGCTCGTAATGCTCGAGCGTTTTTTGTTCCCCGGCCTCCGTTTGCATCTCCTTGGCCGTACCTTAAAATACTGCGTCAACGCATCATGATCACTACGGGTTCGTGCGTTCTGAACTGTCTTGCGAACATTCGTGTTTTGAATCTTCGAGGGGAGCCATGGAACGCAGGAGGCGAACAAACCGAGGGGCAGGGCTGTGAAGTGTTCTTGTTTTTAGAACAGCTCTTCTTTAAAAATTCTGGCAATCGAGAATGCGGTGTGTCCTGCTGGAAGCGAATATAATAGGGGCACGAAACTTTCTCTAGTTATATAATTTATAAGTATTTATACTACGTACTTGCCTGATATTTTGTTGTATTGTGTTATCAATAAGCTATAATATTTTTTAGCGAAACGCTAATAGGCATAAAGTCATACGACGGATGATGGGCGAAAGACAGAAACAGCTACTGAAGTTGCTGCGCGGGAATAAGCTTGGTTTAAGCGTGGATGAGCTTTCGAAAGGGCTTGAAATCACGCGAAACGCGGTACGGCAGCACCTTGCATCCCTGGAGGCGGCGGGATTGGTCGAGACCGGCGTCACGCGACCTTCGGGAGGAGGTCGTCCCCAGCAACTTTACGTTCTTACCGAGCTGGGTAAAGAAATGTCGCCACGCCAGTATTCGTGGCTTGCGCAGTTATTGGTAGCCTCGGTTCAGCGTGAAGAAGGCGCTGAAAATATGGGCAAGCGCATGAACGAGATCGGCGCGAACGTTGCACAGCAGATACGCAGCCAATTTCCTGGCTTAACCACGCACAAAGAAAAGGTCGAGAAGCTCGCGGAGGTAATGGATCAGCTCGGGTACAACGCTCGGAATGCCACGCTGCCGGGAGGGGATGCAGTCATCGAGGCCGATAACTGCGTATTCCATATCATGGCGAAAAAAGATCTGGAGATTTGCCATCTTGACAAAGGCTTAATGGAAACCTTTACGGACAGCAAGGTTGAGCAACATGAATGCATGGCGCGCGGCGGAAACGTGTGCCGGTTCAAACTGAAGTCAAGAGAGGAATGATCTCTTCGGATTAATTCCTTTTCTCTGCAAGTGCTATTCTTCGTTTTGTGCGGCATGTCACACAGATACACCAACCCCGCGATCTTTAATTCGCTGCGTAGCGAACTCACCATAATATGGAGGACGGGTTCGCAAAAGTTGCCGCATGCCGCAATTATCCGCTGATACAAACAAACATTGTATTGGCACATGCCGCTGAGCAGATACGCTGAGCAGATATCAATTCATATAAACATGACCATAATCATCCGCTCATTCCACGGTATTGCGACGCTTTGTCAATGGACGACGCGTCCGCTCACGCATTAATAGTTGTAAATTACGCAAGTTCACAAATTCCTAACAAATACATTACATTTTATTGACATATGGCATGTTACGTTTCGGAGCGTAATACCATTCTATTTGTAGTGTTTTTACCTTGGGGGGGGGAAACCACATATGACACGCGTGCCGAAGTGCCAAGGCCGGGTAACATTTGCCTTGATGGGTAGCTTGTTAGCAACGACGATGCACTTAACTGATGCTCATGCTAATACTTATGCTAATAGCGCGAAGGATTTCTTTAAAAATAGCGGCATAAGAGTAGGCGGCTGGGTTAATGGGGGAGCGACTTTCAATCCGAGTCACATCGATGGATTCAATGGTCCGGTTACCTTCAATGATCAAGCCAATCGATTTCAGTTGAATCAATTTAATGTATTCATAGAGCGTGCTGTCGTGTCGCAAGGCAGCAAGTGGGATTTCGGAGGGCGTTTCGATTTCCTGTTTGGTACCGATGCCATTTTTACCCAGGCTTACGGCGTTCCCGCGTTCGACGTGAATTCCGGACAACCCTTGAAAAGAAGCGATTGGGACCTGGATTTGTGCTGTGCCTCGACTCGTTACTACGGTATCGCGCTGCCACAGGCATACGCGGAGGTTTATGTGCCAGTCGGTAACGGCCTGAACGTCAAGGTTGGCCATTTTTATACCCCGATCGGATATGAATCGGTTCCCGCCCCTAACAATTTTTTCTACTCCCATGCCTACACCATGCAGTATGGCGAACCGTTTACCCATACGGGTGCGTTGGGCAACTACACGGTCAACAAGAATTGGTCGCTCATGGGAGGAACCACCACTGGTAGCGCAACCGGTGGCTGGGACGGTGGTTTTAATAGGCAATTAGGCAACTGGGGCGGTCTCGCTGGCATTACCTGGAGCAGCGATGACAAGGGGAGTTCGGTCAATCTCGCCGGGACTTACGCCCAGACC
>JALYOY010000114.1 GCA_030856655.1 Pseudomonadota bacterium
CTAAATTCTGAGGAACGCCTAAGCTCGCCGATGATAAAGCGTAACGGCCAATGGCTGGAATGCGACTGGCAATCCGCACTGGAATTCGTTGCTGATGGATTGCAAGCCGTGAAAGAAAAATACGGGGCACAAAGTATCGGTGCGTTAGCCTCTCCTCACAGTACCCTGGAAGAACTCTACCTGTTGCAGAAACTTGGGCGAGGATTGGGCAGTGGTAATGTGGATCATCGGCTACGTCAAACCGATTTTCGTGGGGATGATCAATTACAAGGTGCGCCTTGGCTGGGGATGAGTATCGCCAATATTTCCCAATTGAAGTCGGCGTTGGTTATAGGCAGCTCGCTGCGCAAGGACCATCCCCTCATTGCGCAGCGTTTGCGCCAAGCGGTCAAGCAGGGCGCACAATTGAATGTGATCAATCCGGTTGAGGACGAACTTCTGACCAAGGTGGCGAATCGGGCCATTGTTGCCCCCAATGCAATGGCAGCGATGCTGGCTCAGGTTTTGAAAGCCGCCGCCGAACTAAAGGAAGTGGAAATTCCCGACGCCGCGAAAAACGCTTTAAGCGATATCTCTGTGACCGATACCGCGCGAGCGATGGCAGCCAGCCTTATTAATCATAAGCCTGCCGCGATTTTTCTCGGCAACTTGGCACAGCATCATCCCCAATATGCTGATATTCATGCGCTGGCGCAGCATATTGGACAAATCGTTGAAGCGACATTCGGTATATTGGGCGAGGCTGCCAATAGCGTCGGTGCCTATATTGCCGGTGCAGTCCCGGGCAAGGACGCCTTGAAGATGGATGGCGGCGCCGGTAAGCCGGGATCGCTAGGCGCTAACGCTTCCCAAATGCTTGGGATGAGTACGGCTTCGATTGAATCGACTACCGCGGCGGAGCCGTGCCGGGCTTACGTGCTGATGAACCTCGAACCGGAGCTGGATAGTTATAATCCGCAGAAAGCAATGAGAGCGCTGGATGCGGCGGAGCTGGTGGTGATAATGAGTGCGTACAAAAATCATGCCGTCCTTGAGGGTAATTACGCTGACGTGCTGTTGCCGATCGCGCCATTCACCGAAACCTCGGGCACATTTATCAATACGGAGGGCCGCGTACAAAGTTTTAATGGCGTCGTAGCGCCGCTGGGGGATGCGCGTCCGGCATGGAAGGTTCTGCGTGTGTTGGGCAATATGCTAGGACTTGACGGCTTCGAGTACGAAACGCCCGAGCAGGTACGTGCGGAGATACTCTCGGCCGGAGGCGACGTCAGCGCCCGACTGGATAACAATCTGAGGAGTTTCGTGTTGGGTGATATAAGACCAATGAGCGGGCCAATGGGGGGGCAGGCGGGCAATGGAATCCAGCGTATCGGAGAAGTTCCGATTTATCAGGCTGACCCAATCGTGCGCCGTGCCGAATCGTTGCAGCGCACGCGTGACGCCGCCGCACCGCTGGCATGGATGCCGGGCGATTTGATGGACAGGCTGGGCATACAGGCGGGCGATAGCGTGAGGTTGAAACAAGGAGATGGCGAAATACAACTGCCAACGGGCCAGGACGATAAGCTGCCTGCCAATTGTGTGCGTGTGGTTGCCGCGCATCCCCTGACTGCAGCACTGGGCGAAATGTTCGGTCAAATAGAGGTGGAAAGATTGGGATAGGGCGTCTCTATAAATTCGAAATTTAAGATTGGATCAGTGCAGCCTTACTGCCTTACCGCCTGTTCAGCCTGAGAATTCCCTGATTTGATAACGCATCAGCCAAAAAAGGGCGTGAAGGGAATAGCCGCAAATTTCGATTGATAGTACGCCCGATAGAAGAAATCAGGGTTATTTGATGGAATATGCACAACAATTATTCGGAGATTTTTTCGGCCCTGAGTGGGGGGCCGCTCTTTTCGTTCTGACGAAGAACACGTTGTTGATTGTTGCCATCATTCTGCCGTTGATGCTTGCTGTGGCCTACCTTACCTTCGCGGAACGCAAGATTATTGCCTTCATGCAGATGCGTGTCGGTCCCAATCGCGTTACGTTCTTCGGTATTCCCTGGCTGGGTGGCTGGGCGCAGCCCATTGCTGATGCGGTTAAGGCGGTGATGAAAGAAATCATCATCCCCAGCGGCGCGAATAAATTTCTGTTCGTGCTGGCGCCGGTACTGACGTTCGCGCCTGCCCTGGCTGCATGGGCGGTGGTACCATTTTCCCCGGAAGTGGTATTGGCGGATATTAATGCGGGTCTGCTTTATATTCTGGCCATGACTTCCATGGGCGTCTATGGCGTTATCATGGCGGGGTGGGCATCCAATTCCAAGTACGCGTTCCTCGGCGCGATGCGTTCTGCCGCGCAGGTGGTTTCATACGAGTTGGCGATGGGTTTTGCATTGGTATGTGTACTGATGATGTCGCAGAGTTTAAACCTCGGTGATATCGTCAAGGGTCAGCAGGGAGGCAGCTTCATCAACTGGTATTTCATTCCTTTGTTTCCAATGTTCCTGGTGTACTTCATTTCCGGTGTGGCAGAAACAAATCGCGCTCCATTCGACGTAGCTGAGGGTGAGTCCGAGATCGTCGCCGGGTTCCACGTTGAGTATTCAGGGATGGCTTTCACGGTCTTCTTTCTAGCGGAATACGCCAATATGATTTTGGTGGCAACGCTTGCCAGCCTTATATTCCTGGGGGGCTGGCTGCCGCCGGTCAATGTCGCGCCCTTTACCATGATTCCCGGTTTTATCTGGCTGCTATTGAAAATAGCATTTTTATTGTTTTGTTTTCTTTGGTTCCGCGCCACTTTTCCGCGCTATCGATACGACCAGATCATGCGCCTCGGCTGGAAGGTGTTCATTCCGATCACGCTTGTCTGGATAGTGTTGCTGGGTATGGTAATGCAACTTCCGTTGTCGGTCCGGAGCGCATTTCCGCTGAATTTGTGGTTCCACTAAGACAGGAGAAAGCCATGAACCGTATCAAGGATTTTTTCCGTACTTTCCTGCTGTTTGAACTGCTCAAGGGCATGATGCTAACCGGGCGGTATCTATTCGCGCGTAAAATCACGGTGCACTTTCCCGAAGAAAAAACGCCGATGTCCCCCCGTTTTCGCGGACTTCATGCGCTACGCCGTTACCCAAACGGGGAAGAACGCTGCATTGCTTGCAAGCTGTGTGAGGCGGTGTGTCCAGCGCTGGCAATCACCATCGAATCCGAGCAGCGTGACGATGGAACGCGCCGTACCACGCGTTATGACATCGATCTGACAAAGTGCATATTCTGTGGCTTTTGCGAGGAGTCGTGTCCCGTGGATTCCATTGTCGAGACCCGTATTCTCGAATACCACGGCGAAAAACGCGGCGACCTGATCTATACGAAACAGATGCTGCTGGCGGTCGGAGATCGATATGAAGAGCAGATAGCGAAGGACAGGGAAGCGGATGCAGGCTACCGATAAATGAAGGGATTCATCGGCTAAATCGTCAGATAAGACTAAGCTACCCTGACCTATAGAACTTCGAATTTATAGAAGTGCCCACATGAGTTTTCAAGATATAATTTTCTACTTTTTTTCGGCGGTGCTGGTGTCATCAGCGCTGGGTGTCATTACCGCCCGTAACCCGGTGCATTCAGCATTGTTGCTGGTGCTGGCTTTTTTTACTTCGGCCGGCTTGTGGTTATTGTTGGAGGCGGAATTCCTCGCAATCACCCTGGTGCTGGTATATGTCGGGGCGGTGATGGTTTTGTTCCTGTTCGTGGTCATGATGCTGGATATCAATCTCGATCGGCTACGCGAGGGGTTTTGGAAATGGTTTCCATTTGGGGCGATGTTGGCGTTGATAATGGCAGCCGAGATGGCCATGGTATTGATGGGCAAGCAGTTTGGCATCAAGGAAATGCCCGCGCCGCCGTTACGTGCGGCCGATTACAGCAATACCAAGGAACTGGGCCGTTTGATTTACACAGAATACGTTTATGCATTCGAATTGGCAGCCGTGATTTTGCTGGTGGCGATAGTTGCCGCCATAGCTCTGACATTGCGTCAGCGTACCGGTATCAAGGGTCTTGACGCGGCGAAGCAGGTTGCGGTTAAGCGCGAAGACCGGGTTCGGATGGTATCGATGCCGTCTGAGAAGAAAGAATAAAGCCGGAGAAGAACGAATAAAAAAAGTGATTGTGTAAGTCTGGCGTAGTTGTGCTGTTGTGATGTGTCTTGAATAGGGTCTTCAGCTTGGTTTCATTATCTCATTACCTTGTCCTCGGTGCGATCCTGTTCGCCATCAGTATTGTCGGCATTTTCCTCAATCGGAAAAATGTCATCATCCTGTTGATGGCAATCGAACTGATGCTATTGGCGGTGAACATGAATTTCGTTGCATTCTCGCATTACCTGCAGGATCCATCAGGGCAAATTTTCGTCTTTTTCATTCTTACGGTGGCTGCGGCAGAGTCCGCCATTGGCTTGGCGATTCTGGTAGTGTTGTTTCGCAATCTACGCACCATCAATGTGGATGATCTGGACAAACTCAAAGGATAAATTTCACGGGTGCAAAACCCGCAGTCCGGGCTGGCATCAGATATTCGCAGTTAAAAAGAAGAAATGAATTTTCGTGACTGAGATGCAAAAACTTTATCTATTAATCCCATTGGCTCCCCTGGCCGGGGCACTTATCGCCGGATTGTTTGGGCGCCTGATTGGTCCAGCCTGGAGTCACCGCGCCACTATTGCACTGATGTTCGTGTGCGTGGCCGCGTCGATCACCGTTTTTATGGATGTACTGAAGGGAAATATCTATAACGGTAGCGTTTATACCTGGATGACAGCTGGCGACACGCGTTTCGAAGTTGGGTTTTTGATTGACCAACTCTCCGCCACGATGATGGTCGTGGTGAGCTTTGTGTCTTTGATGGTGCATATCTACACCATCGGTTATATGCGGGGAGATCACGGATACCAGCGGTTTTTCAGTTATATCTCGCTTTTCACCTTCTCGATGCTCATGCTGGTGATGTCCAATAATTTCCTTCAGCTCTTTTTCGGCTGGGAGGCGGTGGGACTGGTTTCTTATCTTTTGATCGGTTTCTGGTACACCCGTCCGACCGCGATTTATGCCAACTTGAAGGCCTTTCTGGTCAATCGGGTCGGAGATTTCGGCTTTCTTCTCGGTATCGGCATGATATTGACATATTTTGGGACGTTGGATTATGCGGCGGTGTTCGCCCAGGCTCCGCAGTTCACGACGCAGACAATCGAAATCGTTCCCGGCTCCCCGTGGATGCTATTGTCGCCGATCTGCATCTTGTTATTTGTCGGCGCGATGGGTAAATCGGCGCAGTTCCCCCTACATGTATGGCTGCCGGATTCCATGGAAGGTCCGACGCCTATTTCCGCGCTGATTCATGCCGCCACGATGGTGACGGCGGGTATTTTCATGGTGGCCCGCATGTCGCCGCTGTTTGAGTCAAGCGAAGCCGCGCTGTCACTAATACTGGTAATCGGTGGCATTACGACGTTGTTCATGGCGCTGGTGGCGATTGTGCAGAACGATATCAAGCGGGTGGTAGCATATTCGACTTTGTCGCAATTGGGCTACATGACCGTGGCGCTGGGCGCATCGGCTTATTCGGCAGGAGTTTTTCACCTCATGACCCATGCCTTTTTCAAGGCGGTACTATTTTTGGGTGCGGGTTCCGTGATTATTGCCATGCATCACGAGCAGGACATGCGAAAAATGGGTGGGCTAAAAAAATACATGCCCATTACCTACTGGACCATGTTCATCGCTGCGCTGGCGAGTGCCGGAGTGCCGGGTTTTTCCGGCTTCTTTTCTAAAGATGCAATTATCGAAGCAGTACACTTCGCTACAATTCCCGGAGCCGGTTTTGCCTATTTCTGCGCGGTCACCACCGTATTCATCACCGCGTTCTATACGTTCCGCCTCTTATTCATGACCTTCCACGGAAAACCGCGCATGGATCATCACACCGAAGAGCATCTGCATGAATCGCCCTGGGTCGTGACTCTGCCCCTGATTATCCTGGCTATACCATCCATCGGGGCGGGCTGGCTGATCGGGCCAATGCTGTTTGGAGATTACTTCGGTAGCGCCATACAAATATTGCCTCAGCACGAAGCAATCGCAAAAATGTCATTGGAATTTCATGGCGTATGGGGAATGATGACTCACGCCGTCACGACCATTCCCTTCTGGTTTTCCGTTGGCGGAATCTTCACTGCCTGGTATTTATACATGGTAAAAACTGATTTGCCGCGCAAAATAAAGCAAGCTGTCGGGCCCCTTTACACTTTACTCGATCGTAAATATTTTATCGATGAGTTTTACTCCTGGTTCTTTGCCGGCGGCGCGCGCGCGCTTGGCAGCGGATTCTGGAAATTCGGCGACGTAAAAGTCATTGACGGATTCTTCGTCAACGGCACAGCACGGATGGTGGCCGGAACCGCCATGCTGATGAGGCGCTTCCAGTCCGGCTACATCTATCATTATGCATTCACCTTGATTGTTGGCGTGTTTATATTGATGAGTCTGTGGTTGTAAGGGCCTTAAATAAAAGAGATAACAGAAAAATAGTATTGTGGTTTTCACTGCATCCGCTGCACGCTAACGAATAAAACGGATTAAACATGCTGTTTGGTTTTCCCCTGTTAAGTCTGGTCATCTGGGTGCCAATTTTTGCCGGCATTGGAGTGCTCTCCACCGGCGGCGACCGTAATGCCCAATTGGCAAGATGGCTTGCGCTCGTGGGATCGGTGGCGGGTCTGGCGGTCGCAATCCCGCTTTATACCCAATTCGATCCGTTAATGAACGCGATGCAATTCGTCGAATATAGCCCCTGGATCGAGCACTTTAATATTCATTATCATCTGGGCGTGGATGGAATCGCCATGCCACTGATTTTGCTCAATTGCTTTACGACTCCGTTGGTGGTAATCGCTGGGTGGAAGGTGATAAGCAAACGCGTATCTCAATATATGGGCGCGTTTCTGGTCATGTCCGGCATCGTTAATGGCGTGTTCTCATCGCTCGATGCGATTTTATTTTACGTTTTCTGGGAAGCTTCGCTGATTCCGATGTTTCTCATCATTGGTGTTTGGGGCGGCCCCAACCGCGTCTATGCCGCAATCAAGTTTTTTCTTTACACGCTGTTGGGTTCCCTGCTAATGCTGGTGGCATTTATTTATCTATATAAGGTTTCCGGCGGAAGTTTTTCGATACTAGATTATCATAAGCTGCCACTGCCGCTAGCACCGCAAATCCTGATATTTGTCGCTTTCCTGCTGGCTTTCGCGGTAAAGGTGCCGATGTGGCCCGTGCATACCTGGCTCCCGGATGCACATGTGGAAGCGCCTACTGGCGGCTCGGTGGTGCTGGCGGCAATATTGCTGAAACTTGGAGGTTACGGTTTCTTGCGTTTTTCGCTGCCGATCGTACCGGATGCGAGCCAGCATCTTTCAGGCATGATGATCGTGTTGTCATTGATAGCCGTCGTATACATCGGACTTGTTGCCCTGGTACAGGCGGACATGAAAAAGCTCATTGCATATTCGTCCGTATCCCACATGGGATTTGTCACACTTGGTTTTTTTCTGTTTAGCGCTTATGGGCTCGAAGGCGCGATGGTGCAGATGATCTCGCACGGTTTCATTTCAGGTGCGATGTTTCTATGCGTGGGAATTCTGTATGATCGGCTGCATTCACGTCAAATTGCCGACTATGGCGGCGTGGCCAACAAAATGCCGATATTCGCGGCGTTCTTCATGCTGTTTGCCATGGCTAATGCAGGCTTACCCGGTACCAGCGGCTTTGTCGGCGAATTCATAGTCATCATGGCAGCTGTCAAGGTAAATTTCTGGTATGCATTTTTTGCTGCCACTACACTTATCACGGGTGCGGCTTACACGCTTTGGATGTACAAGCGGGTGGTATTTGGCGCGGTCGCTAGTCCCGCTGTGGAAGAATTGAAGGATATTAACGGACGCGAGATCCTGATATTGACGGTTTTGGCGGTAGCAGTACTGGGGATGGGCCTTTATCCATTGCCGTTGATGGAGGTCATGCATACCACGGTGGATGATTTACTCGCGCATATCGCCCATAGCAAGTTGTAGTGCAAATCAAATATGCTCTCTCTGTTTGAGGATGATAACCCAATCCGGTAGTTGACCGCTCATTTAATAGATCAGTATTATGATTAATAACAAGGCCTTGTACTATTTGACCTTCACCTTTTGGGTGAGGCCGCTATGGGGTGAGTTGTACAGTTTTTGTGGCCCATGGCTGCGTTGCAGCTTCTTGGAATGGAATGGCGCCCTGAAGCGTCGCCCGAGGGGCCCCGCGAAGCGGGGATCGGGCAGCGCAGGAGATGCCGCGACCGCGTTTCCACGCGCATGGGGGGCACCCCGCATCCCGCTGCGGGGTCGCACCTTCCTTCGGAAGGCACTGCTCCGCCCTGCGCGGTCGCATTCCGCGTCGTTGCGCCTTGCCCTGCACCCCAAAAACCGCACACTTCACCCCGTCCAACTACCGGGTTTAGGATAAATGAATTTTCTGCAGCCCGATTTCGCCCCCGCCTATCCGGAAATATTTCTTCTGGTGATGGTATGCGTGGTGTTATTGGCCGATCTTGCGTGGGGTGAAAAGAAACCTTATGTTGCTTATTTGCTGGCACAAACTGCGCTGCTTGGCTGCGTACTGATCACTTTCGGCACTTCCGCACCGGAGGTCGTATATACCTTCTCGGGCATGTTCGTGGACGACGCCATGGCCGACATACTGAAGATGCTGGTATATATCACGGTATCGATGGTGCTGGTATATTCGCGCAGCTATATTTCCGTGCGCGGTATGCTCAGCGGCGAATTTTTCAGTTTGGCGCTGTTTGCCACGCTAGGCATGATGGTGATGATTTCCGCCAGCCATTTTCTTACTCTCTACCTGGGACTGGAGCTCCTGTCACTATCGCTTTACTCCATGGTGGCACTGCGACGCGATTCAGTAGAGGCAACTGAGGCAGCAATAAAATTTTTTGTGCTCGGGGCGCTGGCTTCCGGTTTCCTGCTATATGGTATGTCCATGGTTTACGGGTCAACCGGTTCGCTTAATATTGCTCGCGTAACGGAAGTGATTCAAAGTGGCGCAATCAATCACGCAGTACTGGTGGTGGGGCTCGTGTTCATCGTTGCCGGCATCAGTTTTAAGTTGTACGTGGCACCGTTTCACATGTGGGCGCCGGATGTTTATCAGGGAGCGCCCACAGCAGTCGTGCTGTTTATCGGCTCGGCGCCCAATCTGGCGGCATTCGGCTTTATCATGCGTTTGCTGGTGGAAGGCATGGGAGCAATGGTGGCGGATTGGCAGGGAATGCTTATCATCCTGGCCGTGATGTCCATGATGATCGGTAATCTCGCCGCTATTGCCCAGACAAATATCAAGCGCATGCTGGCGTATTCCACGATCTCGCACATGGGTTTCATGCTGCTCGGTGTGATCGCCGCGGATGGGAACGGTTACAGCTCATCAATGTTCTACGTTGTCGTCTATGTGTTGATGACCCTGGGCACATTTGGCATGATTATGCTGCTGTCACGGGAAGGATTTGAGGCGGAGAAGCTCGACGATTTCAAAGGGCTCAACCGGCGCAATCCGTGGTACGCGTTTATTATGCTGCTGTTGATGTTTTCGATGGCCGGCATTCCGCCTACTGTGGGTATTTATGCCAAACTGTCGGTATTGCAGGCAGTGTTAAGCGCCGGTTACATATGGCTGGCGGTGGTGGCGGTGCTATTTTCGCTAATCGGCGCGTTTTATTACCTGCGGATCGTTAAACTGATGTATTTCGACGAACCGGAAACCGATGCGCTTATTTTGCCTCAGAGTGACGTCAAGCTACTGATAAGCGCAAATGGCCTGGCGGTACTTGCATTCGGAATTTTCCCGCAGGCGCTGATGGCGTTGTGCGCTTACGCTATTCGGCAGTCAATATAGTTAGCGCAGTCGCACCGCCGGTTACCGTCAGGGATTCGTGGGCTAAGTTGCCAAATAGCTCGACTAATTCCACCTGCAGAACTGTCACAACCAATAGATATGATTTTTCGGTTATGGCTTCTTATAGCTGATGCGGTAGATCACCCCCGCGTAATCGTCTGAAACCAGCAGCGCTCCATCAGGCATTACCAGCACATCCACCGGCCTTCCCCAAGCATCTTGTTCTTGCAGCCAGCCCTCGGCAAACACTTCCTGTTTTACCACCTTGTTGTTCTTTATTTGTACGAAATTAACCCGGTAGCCGGTTTTATTACGGCGATTCCAGGAGCCATGTTCAGCAACAAAAATACCGTTGCGGTATTCAGGTGGGAACATCTTGCCCGTGTAGAAGCGCATGCCTAGCACCGCAACATGCGGCACGAACTTGGCTACCGGCGCGGCAAACTTGTTGCAATCGCCCTTTGCGCCGTATTTAGGGTCGGGAATATCGCCTCCGTGACAATAGGGAAAGCCGAAGTGCATGCCTTTTTTTGGCGCGCGGTTGAGTTCATCAGGCGGCAAATTGTCACCCATCCAGTCGCGTCCATTGTCGGTAAACCATAATTCCTTAGTATCGGGATGCCAGTCGAAACCCAGCGTGTTTCGCACACCGTAGGCGTAGACCTCATAGTCGCTACCGTCCGGCTTGATACGCGAGATCAATGAAAAACGCTCGGAATCGGCTTCGCAGATATTGCAGGGCGCTCCCACTGCTACATAGAGCAGGCCATCCGGGCCGAAAGCGATATATTTCCCTCCGTGGTGCTTTTCGGTAGGAAAATTCCCAGGTATCACTACCGGCTTGCCTGGTTGGTCAAGCCTTTGTTCAATATCGTCAAGGCGCAGGAGACGATCGATTGCGGAAATGTATAACGCGCCATCCCGAAATGCTACCCCAAGCGGCGAACTGAGCCCGTTGGCAATGGTTCTAACCTGTCGTGTTTCCCCGTTGTCGGTAATGGCGTAAACCTTGCCCTCCTCCTTCGAGCCCGCAAATACCGTCCCATTTTTTCCGAGCGTCAACCCTCGTGAGTTGGGGGCCTCGGCCCACACATGAATGGAGAATCCAGAGGGTAATTTAATTTTATCCAG
>JALYOY010000133.1 GCA_030856655.1 Pseudomonadota bacterium
GGGCAGCGTAAGGGGATGCCGTGACCGCGCCCACATCCATGTCGCGCCGACATCCCGCTACGGGGTCGCACCTTCCTACGGAACGCACTGCTCCACCCTTCGCGGTCTGAATCCGCGTCCTTCCGTCTTGCCCCGCATCCAAAAACCGCACACTCCGCCCTGTCCAACTGCCGGATTTAGAATTAAACGCCATATTCGATTGCATGGCAAGCATCGGTTTTTTCGGTTAGAATTCGATTTTGCCGCCGCGTATCTCGCGGCGGTTTGCCGACATCCGATACCATTCCATGATTCTTGTCCTAAGCCCGGATACTCGGTCCGACAGTCCCGAATACAGGCAGTTATTGGTGCATCTCGCTAATTTGCCCGGTATCTCCACCCGCGTGCATAACGAAGTCGGGGTTGAGCAGACGCTCACCGAGGTATATTTGATTGGCAACACTAAGGCGTTGCCAATCGAAGACATGCAAAGCTTGCCATGCGTCGAGCAGGTTGTCCGGATTTCAGAGGAGTATCGTGTTCTCGGGCGTCACAAGGACGACCACAGGCCTACTTACTTCGACTATAACGGGGTGCGCTTTGGCCAGGATACGCTCAATGTGTTCGCTGGACTATGCGCAGTGGATACGCTGGAGCACGTTGAGTTGATGATGCAGGCGCTACGCGACCACGGACAAGTATGCACCCGCATGGGGGCATATAAGCCACGTACCAGTCCATATTCATTTCAGGGCCACGGTAAAGCCTGTTTGCCTTACGTATTCGAGCTGGCCGGGAAATATGGCATCAAAGTGATTGCCATGGAAATCACTCATGAATCCCATGTGGAAGAAATTTCGGAAGCACTCTACCGAACGGGCAATGCCACTGGTGTTATGCTGCAAATCGGCACGCGCAACACCCAAAATTTCGAACTGCTGAAAATCGTCGGACGCCAGCAGGATTTTCCGGTGCTGATCAAGCGCGGCTTCGGCATCACTCTGGACGAATCGCTTAATGCCGCGGAATATCTGGCTTCGGAGGGCAACCGCAAGGTGGTCTTTGGATTGCGCGGCATGAAAACAAACATGGCAGACCCTCACCGCAATTTTGTAGATTTTGCCCATGTACCCGTGGTCAAGCGTTTGACACGAATGCCTGTATGCATCGATCCATCGCATTCAGTTGGCGTGCGATCCTCTTCGCCTGATGGCATTCTAGACATCCTGCATGCTACCGCCCAAGGCGTGATTGCAGGCGCCAACATGGTGCTGGTGGATTTTCATCCAGTACCGAGCAAGGCACTCGTGGATGGGCCACAGGCGCTGATGATTAAGGAACTGCCGCTTTTTCTGGAGGATATCCGCATCGCGCGGGAAGCGTACGAGCAACGCGAGGCCTTGGCCAACCGTTATCGGGACGCTTAATTTCTCTATCGATTGTCTTTAGAAATCCAAATGATGAATACCGCTTTGCCGATTGCCTCCTTTTATGTTTTATATCCCACTGGAACCTTGGGTTTTTAGAGCGCTCTTTGGGAGGATATTATTTTCCTGTTTGAGCATAAGGACTTTTTCCCCAGGTTATACGAATAGAAGTGCCATCAATAAAATGTGGCGCAGAATTTTAGCGCTGCTGTTTGTATTTCCGATATTTCTGTGGGCTTCTGTTGGTGTTGCTGGCGCTGGGGACATTGCAGAGCAAATTTCCCCGCTTAGCGTGACCGATGATCGCGGGCGCAGCATTCGTCTGAATTATTTTGCAAAGCGTATCATCTCGCTTTCCCCCAATATTACCGAACTCGTCTTTGCCGCAGGCGCAGGCGGCAGCCTTGTGGGTGTCAGTGGTTACAGTGATTATCCTGAAGCCGCCAAATCGATTCAAGGCATCGGGGATTCATCCAGTCTCGATCTGGAGAGAATTATCGCACTCAAGCCCGATCTGGTGGTTGCGTGGCGCAGCGGCAATACTGTCTCGGATATCGAGAAACTTGAAAAACTGGGCTTGCCAGTTTTTGTCACGGAGGCAACCAGGCTTGAAGACGTGTCGCGGCTTTTGCGGACGACCGGCAAGCTTGCAGGGACGTCAGCACAAGCAGAATCAGCGGCAAGGGTTTATGAAGCGGAATTACAGCAAATCAGGCGCACCTATGGCTATCGCCAGCAGGTCAGGGTTTTTCAGTTAATCTGGCATCAGCCGCTCATGACAGTGAATGGGGATCATATTATTAGCGATATCATCAATATTTGCGGCGGCGCTAACGTGTTTGCTTCCGCATCCTCCCTAACCCCGGTGGTATCCGCTGAAAGTTTGCTGGAGGCCGATCCTCAGGCGATTATCAGCAGCGTATCGCGTGAATTTGCTGAAATGGAAGTAAAAGAGCTATTGCGGCACGTGCCGCGCATCAGCGCGGTCAGAAGCAGTCATTCATTTTTCGTGCACCCTGATCTCCTGCACCGCCAGACGATACGTATGCTGCAGGCGGTAAAAACGGTTTGCGCGCAGTTGGAGCGTGTTCGATCAAGTTAAGGAAAGTCGCTAAAGATGTAACCTGCAACCGCGAAGTGCTGGTATGACGGGGTATGCTCTCAACGTTACTGTCGTGCGTAATCACGATTTTTGAGAAGAATATTCCTGTCGAGTTGCTAATGATTTCATCGGCTTTCGCCATGGATTACAGTACACTATGGCATGTGCCACAAGGAGCGCGCGTTGGAAAATATACAATATCTGCACTCGGATGAAGACGGTTTTTAGGAGAACGACCAATGATCAAAGTATTGCTTGCAAATCCCAGAGGCTTTTGCGCCGGCGTGGATCGCGCTATCGAAATTGTCGAGCGGGCGCTGGCTATGCATGGCGCACCGATTTACGTGCGTCACGAAGTGGTGCACAACCGTTTCGTGGTGGAAAACCTGGAAAAGAAGGGAGCGGTATTTGTCGAGAATCTTGATGAAGTGCCCGTTGGGAGCATTCTGATCTTTAGCGCTCACGGTGTTTCCCATGAGGTGCGACGAGAAGCCCAGGCGCAACAGTTTAAAGTATTCGACGCCACGTGCCCGTTGGTAACAAAGGTCCATATTGAAGTGGCAAAAATGCGCGAGCAGGGTAGGGAAATCATCATGATTGGCCACGAAGGCCACCCGGAGGTGGAAGGTACCATGGGGCAGGCTGAAGGGGATGGTCCTTGTATGTACTTGGTGGAAACAGAAGAGGATGTCGACAATTTACAGGTTAAAGATCCGACTCATCTGGCTTATGTTACCCAGACGACATTGTCAGTGGATGACGCAACGCGGGTGATCAAAGCCTTGAAAAAGCGCTTTCCGAAAATTACCGGACCAAAAAAAGACGATATCTGCTACGCCACGCAAAATCGCCAGGATGCAGTCAAGATGATGGTGAAACAGTGTGATCTGGTAATTGTCGTCGGCTCCCCCAATAGTTCCAATTCAAATCGCCTGTGTGAAGTTGCAAGAAACGCCGGCGTGGATGCCTATATGATAGATCGCGCCGAGCAATTGCAGGAAAAATGGTTGGAGGAAAAAGACCGGATCGGCATCACTGCCGGAGCTTCGGCCCCGGAAGTGCTGGTGCAGGAAGTCATATCACGGCTCAGGCAAATAGGAGCGGGGCAAGCGGGAAGAGAGGTAGTGGTAGAAGAGCTGAGTGGCGTGGTTGAGTCGGTGGTGTTTCCGTTGCCTAAAAATTGATGCGTGAGGATAAGTCACCACTGACGTATTTTCTACCTATTGCCGCCTGTTGATCAAAAGGAAATCGGCTGCACGGCGCCCACCGGTCCATACTTCGCCTTTTTGGCCCATAGGGGCCAAGAGAATAACTATTGGCCTTCAAAAATCTCTAAAGCGTTTATCCACCCGATCATTTTTTTTGCCATTCAAGCCATCGCTGGCAATTAGCCGTTGGAATGTCGATGCAACATATACTGGAAAAGGCAAGAAACATCCGTTTAGTTATTTTCGACGTGGACGGAGTGCTTACCGATGGAAGCCTCTACCTCACAGATGGCGGCGAGGAAATTAAGGCATTCAACAGCCATGACGGTCATGGCATAAAAATGCTCAGAGCGAGTGGAGTTAAAGTTGCTATTATTACCGGCAGAGAATCGCGCTGCGTGGATTTGAAAGCGAAGGATTTAGGTGTGACGCTCGTCTATCAAGGCGCAAAAAGCAAGCTCCCCGTATTCGAAACGTTGCTGAAGAAACTGGAGCTGGATGCTGCCGCATGCGCTTACGTGGGCGATGATTTAATCGATTTACCGGTGATGTTACGTTGCGGTCTTGCTATTTGTGTACCTGCCGCGCCTGCGCTGGTGAAAAAGCATGCACATTATGTTACTCATCTTGAAGGCGGACGCGGCGCGGCACGCGAAATCTGCGAAATAGTAATGCGGGCGCAGGACACATTGGACGCTCTGTTAGCGGCCTATTTAAAATGATCAAATGATCAGTCACTTGCTTTCCAGGCTTCCTCTGATTCTACTTGCATTGCTGGCGGCGTTGGCATTCTGGCTGAATCAGTCAGTCCGGACGCCCTCTTCAGCCCAAGATGAGGACTTGCGCCGCGCTCCTGACTATACGTTGGAAAACTTTTCGGCGACGCGTATGGACCATGATGGCGTTATGCGTCACGTACTTTCTGCGAAAAAAATGCTGCATTATCCGGATGACGATACCACTGATCTGGAACAACCCCGCTTTATCAACACCGAACCCGGCAAACCGGCGATGCAGGTAGACGCTGATCAGGCGAAGATGTCCGGCAACGGCGAAGATATTTACCTGACGGGTAACGTTACAGTACTGCGAAAGGCAGGTAAAGGGCGAGGCGAAACAATGATGACCACCAGTTTTTTGCATCTCATGCCTGACGATGACATCGCCAAAACGGACAAGCCTGTCGTTATTACCGAAGCGAACGCCATTATCAAAGCGGTCGGCATGGAAATAAGCAACCGTACCCAAGTCACCCGGTTATTGTCACAGGTTAGAGTTGTCCATAACAAAGCGCGTTAGCAGACTGCCGACTTAAAGGAAATGAACTGTAGAAAGCGTCGGGCGGTCGATGTTTCGCCGCTTTTCAGCCAGCGAGAACAACTATTGGCCTTCAAACCCCTCAAAATCTGTTTTCACCAGTCGCTCATTCGCTTCGATCCTTCAAGTCAGACTGACTGCTAGCGCGTCAGAAATCCTGCCACACGATTAATTAATTCGGAGATGGGGCCGTTAAAATGTCTGGCTTGGCGTCAAGCAAGGTATCAGGAGGCTCATAGCTACTCATGTGTAACGGCAAGCAACGCGGCATCGCGACAATTTAGTATTTTCTGACGCTCATCAATCAGATTTACGTAAACGTATCCACGAGGCAGGCATGAAATCGCTTTTTGTGATGTTTTTTATCGGCGCACTGTTTACAGCACCCGTTTTGGCCGAGCGGGCCGATCGCGACAAACCGGTCCACCTCGAGGCCGACCAGGCCAGCGTGCAGGATGCGAACAAGCTTGCCACATTCACCGGCAACGTAGTGCTCACCCAAGGTACGCTAGTCATTCGCGCTGACAAAATGACGGTGAAGGAAGATGCCAGTGGATTCCAATACGCCACTGCTTTCGGTAATCTCGCCAGTTTCCGCCAAAAGCGCGATGGCATGGATGAATACATTGAGGGCTGGAGCGAACGCATGGAATATGATGGCAAAGCTGATAAAGTGCAGCTCTTCAGGAAAGCGAGATTGAAGCGCGGGCAGGATGAAGTGCACGGAGACTATATTGCCTATGATGCAATCAATGAGTTTTTTCAGGTAACAAGCAATAACAACGGGACAAGCACGCAAACCAATTCAGACGGTAGGGTGCGAGCGGTGATTCAGCCGAAAAAAAAGGAGCAGAAGCCCAAGGATGAAGATCAGTAGAGTCGCGAAACAGTTCCCTAAGTTCCGAATTCTGAAGAAGTATGAGTGAGTTTAAAGCTGATAAATTAAAAAAGCGTTACAAATCTCGTACTGTGGTGCAGGAGGTATCTCTCTCTGTCAATAGCGGCGAAGTAGTCGGTCTGCTGGGGCCTAACGGCGCGGGCAAGACCACGTGCTTTTACATGATGGTGGGGCTGGTGCCACTGGACAGCGGCAGCATATATCTGGACGAGCGCAATTTGAGCCAGATGCCGATTCATCAGCGTGCGCGCTTGGGTTTGAGCTACCTGCCTCAGGAGGCTTCAGTTTTTAGGCGTCTTTCCGTCGCTGATAACATTCGTGCCGTGCTCGAATTGAAAAGCTACACAGCTGATGAAATGCAGCAGCGTCTGGACAATCTGCTGCATGACCTGCACATTAGCCATATCCGCGCCAGCCCAGGCATCAGTTTGTCGGGCGGCGAGCGCCGCCGCGTGGAAATTGCCAGGGCGCTTGCGACTCAGCCACGCTTCATTCTGCTTGACGAACCGTTCGCGGGAGTGGATC
>JALYOY010000151.1 GCA_030856655.1 Pseudomonadota bacterium
AACAGCAAAAATGATGATTCATCAGCACTACTTGAGATCCGATGGGGAATTCTCAGTCTCAAATTTTGCCTGACCTGCCAGCCATACCAACAGTAATACCGGTAGACCAAGTAATGCGGTGCCGGTAAAAAAACTGGCATAGCCATAAGCATCGACGAAGTCGCCGCTGAACCCGGCAATGAATTTCGGCAACAACAGCATTACCGAACTGAACAGCGCGTACTGCGTGGCGGAGTAGGCGGAGTTGGTTAGACTGGAAAGATAGGCTATAAAGGCGGACGACGCGATGCCGGCCGATAGATTGTCGGCAGAGATGGTGAATATTAGTCCGGCCACGTCGTGTCCACGTCCAGTCAGCCAGACGAACAGCAAATTAGTCCCCGCTGACAATACCGCTCCCAGAAACAGCGTACGCATGATGCCGATTTTTGCCGTAAGTACCCCGCCTATGGCTGCGCCGGCAATCGTCATGATGACTCCGTAAACCTTAGACACGGTTGCCACCTCGTCCTTGGTGTAACCCATGTCTACATAAAAAGGGTTGCTCATCACTCCCATTACGACATCCGAGATGCGATACGTGGCTATCAATGCCAGAATCAGCAAGGCCTGCTGCCCATGGCGCACAATAAAATCCCGGAAAGGTGCTACTAATGCTCCGTACAGCCAAGCCAGCATTTGCGTGATTCGCGCGTTCATATTCCAGTGTGCAATGGCTTTCCGAGCATAGTCTTCATTTTCCGAGATAAGGCGGGTGACAGGAACGTCCGGCTCGCGGATGATAAGAGTGGTGATAATGCCTACGGCCATGCAAGCGGCCATCGCCAAGTAGGCGACACGCCAAGGCGCATAGTCGTAAGTGGACTCGGAAGGGTCGACCGCCGCAGCTATCCACAGCACTCCAGCCGAAGCAAGAATCATAGCTATACGATAACCCGCCTGATAAGTTGCGGCCATGGCCCCCTGGAGCCTCGGCGCTACGGCTTCGATCCGATAGGCGTCCAGTGCGATATCCTGGGTGGCGGAAGCGAAAGCGACAGCGAGTGCGAAAAAAACCATATATGTTAGGTTCTCGAGCGGGTCGGTGCTCGCCATCCCGACGAGCGCGACGGTTATAACGATTTGTGATAGCAACAACCATGCACGTCGGCGGCCCAGTAATCGGGTTAATAACGGCAGCGATAAGCGATCCACCAGCGGCGACCACATCCATTTGAAGCCATAAGCCAGTCCTATCCAGCTCAAGTGGCCGATGGTGGAGCGGTCGATTCCCGCTTCCCGTAACCAGAATGAGAGGGTGCCCAATATCAATAACAGCGGCAGCCCTGCGGAGAAGCCCAGCGAGAGCATTCCCAACACTCGTGGATGGGCATAAATGCGAAAAGCATGCAGCCAGCTCAGTAAGGGGACGGGCATCGCTCTAAAACCGGGACGTAGGCGGGGCGATAACATCGCGAGACGAGCGATTAACTGCCATATTCAGGACATAAGCTGTAGTCATAGTCGATGGTAAGCGGTGAATGATCAGAGAAACGTTCCGCCTTATAAATCGAAACCGCCATCGCTTTGGCAGCAATCTTCGGTGTAGCAATCTGATAGTCAATGCGCCAGCCCACATTCTTGGCCCAGGCTTGCCCTCGATTGGACCACCATGTGTATTGCTCAGGCTCCAGGCTGATGCGTCGAAAGACATCGACAAATTCAAGCTCGTCGAAAATTCCGGTAAGCCAAGTGCGCTCTTCCGGCAGAAACCCCGAATTTTTCTGGTTGGAGCGCCAGTTCTTCAGGTCAATTTCCTTATGAGCAATATTCCAGTCACCGCACAATATGATCTCCCTGCCGCAGCTTGCGAGTTTTTTTAGCATTGGAAAAAACCGCTCCAGGAAGAAAAATTTGGCAGCTTGCCGGTGGTCCCCGCTGGAACCGGAAGGAAAATAGATCGATATCACTGTCAACGAGCCAAAGTCGGCACGTAGAAAGCGTCCTTCCGCATCGATTTCCGCGATACCCAAACCTTCAATAATATTGTCCGGCTTG
Organism: Pseudomonadota bacterium; assembly: GCA_030856655.1. Classification (GTDB taxonomy): domain Bacteria; phylum Pseudomonadota; class Gammaproteobacteria; order Burkholderiales; family Nitrosomonadaceae; genus Nitrosospira. The sequence continues at coordinate 2,038 of JALYOY010000151.1, forward strand.
TGTCGGCTGTAAATACCAACACCGCTGTATCCCTTCTTTTCGGCGCAATGGAAATAACTATAGTAGCCATCAGGCGAGACCATCTCTCCGATGATATCGATTGCTTGAGCTTTCAGTTCTTGCACGCAAACGATGTCCGCCTGCTGTGAGGTCAGCCACCGGAAAAAACCCTTGCTTGCGGCAGAGCGCACGCCATTGAGGTTAAGCGTTATAATTCTCACGTCTATTTTTTCGGTTTGTCATAACGATGCGCGATTTCCGCCAAGAATTCATCGATTTTGCCATCAGCCGTAATGTACTTTGCTTCGGAGAATTCAAAACCAAAGCAGGGCGAATGTCGCCATATTTCTTTAATGCCGGTTTGTTCAACGACGGCAACTCTCTCCGAAAGCTGGGGCAATTTTACGCCAAAGCCATTCTTGCTGCCCAGCTTCCGTTTGACATGCTATTCGGTCCTGCCTACAAAGGGATTCCACTGGTTAGCGCTGTTGCGATTGCTTTGGCGGAGAGCGGATATAACTATCCTTTTTGTTTTAATCGTAAGGAGGTAAAAGATCACGGCGAAGGCGGGAACCTCGTTGGTGCCCCGCTTGCCGGGCGCGTACTGATCGTGGACGATGTTATTTCCGCTGGTGTTTCAGTGCGCGAATCCGTCAACCATATTCGTATTTGGAATGCAGTACCTTGTGGCGTCATTATTGCCCTTGACCGAATGGAGCGGGGCAATGGAGAGCATTCCGCTACGCAGGAGGTCAACCATGCATACGAGATCCAGGTCGCCAGCATCATTAACCTGGACGACATCACAAATTACCTGCGGGGCAGGAAGACGTTAAGGCACCATCTTCTCGCGATAGAAGGCTACCGTGAACAATATGGCGTTGTATGACTGGGGGAACCATAAGGAACCACAAATTGATTGGTATTACCGGGACGCCTGACGCTGGTAGCGGGTTGAATTCATCGCGCGTTTTCCGGCGATACAGTTGGCAGCGAAATTTCTCCTTTCGAATCGAAATACCGTCCGAGGGCAAATCCCGGCCCGCCTAGCTGGCCGCGCAGCTGGTAATCAATCTTGGTACGACGGTCACCGGTCGCTAGCCCAAAGGCATGGCGGAGGATTGCCGTAGCGGGAACTGTTACCGGGACTGTGAGTATCGTTTCTCCAAAGCGCGGTATAACGCCCCGCTGATCGCTTACTCCGCTCGCGAAGCTTATGCTTCGCAAATCCAGATCAAACGCAATGCCGTCGTAGTCAATTTGTGTATCGCTGTGATTCTGAATCCTAAGGTGTGCCGCGAAACGTGCCTCCATGCCTTTCCCCTCAAGCGATTCAATTCCAGCGAGAGAAACGCGAAGCGGTTCACGTGGTGTGAGTGCCGCACATCCGGAAAGGATAATAGCTAACGCTGAGACAAGCAATATGTGACGGTTCACGAAGTTCACCGATTTTGCGAATCCTGAATCATAGCTTGAATGTTCTTAAACTGAGGGCTTTTTAGAAAAAAGGAATATTGTGCTCCTTCGACCTGCCCCCCAAAAAACAGCACGCATATGCGGGTGTTTGAGCCGAGCTCCCGGTTAATGATACTATCTCTATCGAAGCTGGCTAGACAGTCGCTGCTTGCCTTTCAGTAATGAAAGGCAAGGAGAGGAAAGTCCGGGCTCCATAGAGCAGGATGCCGGTTAATGGCCGGCCGCCGTGAGGCGAGGAATAGGGCCACAGAGACGAGCGTATTAAGTTACGGTGAAACGCGGTAACCTCCATCCGGAGCAAGACCAAATAGGTAGGCAATGACGCTGCTCGCTGAGCCTGCGGGTAGGTTGCTTGAGCGTACGGGTAACCGTGCGTCTAGAGGAATGATTGTCCATGACAGAACCCGGCTTATCGGCCAGCTTCATTTAACGTTCATATTTCCATTGGCGATTTGCAAGAAAAACGCGGCTTCAACTTGGAAGTTGAAGCCGCGCGGGATAGCACTCCTGCTGGATTCTTTTAGTGATCCATTGCCGGGGTTGAATTCTCATTGGGCTTTTTGAGCTGAATCATGAGATCATCGTTCCATTTGCCTTCTACGTTCATATGTGCCGCAGCGCCCAGCAACACCGCCTCATTCAGGTTATGGCTGAGGTAGACATATAGCCCGGGTTGCCTGAATTCATACAAGGCCACTCCTGTGCCGCCGCCCGGAACAAACCAGGTTTCCTGATTGGTCATGGGGGGGTCGGAGAACTTGCCGCCGTGCCATACCAAATCGCCATGGCCGCCAATCAGGTGCGGGCGGGAATCGCGATTGGCCTGCGAGTGAATGAACAATACTTTTTCACCGACGTTTGCCTTGAGCGCATTGTCTCCTGTGAGCGCACCGACCGCGCCATTAAAGACGACGTGGGTCGGGATCAGCTTGGCCGCGACTTCAAGCATCTCGGCCATGCCTTCGGCAGGCTGGGAGTAGGATTTGTATTTCCCGTCCTGACCCTTGGGCAGGTAAAGGTCCTGCTCGCCGATGTAGTAGGCCCGGTCATAGCGCACCGATTTGCCTTTGTTGTCTTTCAGGCCGTCCCGCGGCAATACCATGACGGCACCGTTCATGCCTGAGATGACGTGGAACGGAATCATGGTTCCGCCCGGGGCGCAGTGATAGACAAATACGCCGGCCTTGATTGCCTTCCAGCGCACCACTACATCTTCGCCTGGCGCAACCAGCGTCAGGCCCGCGCTACCCAGCGCACCGGTTGACGCATGAAAGTCAACATTGTGCGACATGGTGCTGGTCTTGGGGTTGACCAGTGTCAGTTCGACATAGTCTCCCTCATGCACGACGATCATCGGACCCGGAACGGTGCCGTTGAAGGTCAACGCCCACATCTTGGTGCCGTCCGGTGCAATTTGCACCAGCTTTTCTTCGGTCACCATGCGCACCTTCACGACCTTGGGGCCGCCTTTGGCGACTTGGTCATGCTTGGGCAAAAATGGCGGCGCCACCAATTCCTGGGTTACCACCGGTAACTTGGAAACGTCCGTCGCCGCCATTGCTGGCGCAGCACTCATACACAGCAATCCGATCCCGATTGCTCCTTGAACAGCTTTATTCATGTTTTCCCTCCATAAATGTTTATTCACCCGCGCATATCCTATGCGCATTCCATTCTGCCCGGCATTCAATGGCTGATATCCCACCCCTTTCCTGAAGAGCATCTCTAAACATTCAACCATTCCAGGCAAACGCATTTGCCTGCTCGTCCCCAATTCCGTTGCCGCTCAGTTGATACTTAGCCCCTCAGTTATCACTTCCTGATCACGGGGGTGCCCTGATTACTCAGGTATCACTCAGTTACACTCGTCACTCAGTTACCCCTCAATTACCATCCGGCGCGAACCATAATCGTCATGACGCGAACAAAATGTCGTCATGGCATATGGCTAACGATAAAAGGGAACATTTTTTCTGAGAGCAACGAAGTCGTGCGGCGAAAATTTGAATGTTTAGAGATGCCCTAAAGAGCTAAGGCTGGGCAACTATACAGCTTTAACATTTACCTGTCCATGCT
>JALYOY010000291.1 GCA_030856655.1 Pseudomonadota bacterium
TATCGGTAGCTATCCTGATCCTTGGCAATGAGCTTGCCCATCGCCGGCAGCACTTTGAATGAGTAGGTATCGTAGAGGTGCTGCAGCGGTTTCCATACTTTGGAAAATTCAAGCACGATGGCACATCCGCCGGGGCGGAGTACCCGCAGCATTTCCTTTAGCGCTATTTCTTTGTGGGTCATGTTTCTGAGGCCGAAAGCAACGCTCACGCAATCGAAATATTCGTTGGGAAACGGCAGCCGTTCTGCATCGCACTGCGCTACCGACACAGCTATGCCTTGATCCAGCAGCCGATCGCGGCCTATCGTGAGCATGGAATTGTTGATATCGGTAAGCCAGACCTCGCCATCTCTGCCCACGTGATCCACGAACAATGCACTCAGGTCAGCGGTGCCTCCAGCAATGTCGAGCACCCGGCCACCTTTCTTGATGCCGCTTGTTTCCACCGCAAAACGCTTCCACAACCGATGTAGTCCCCCCGACATGAGGTCATTCATCAGGTTGTAGCGTTCCGCTACCGAATCGAAGACGCCCGCGACTTTGCGGGCTTTTTCTGTTTCGGGAACGGTGTTGAAGCCGAAATGAGTCGTTTTAGTCATGAAATTCCGTTTCTCTATACGATGAGGAAACACAAGCTATATACCACGTGGAGATAAGGTTATTTTGATGCGGATTGCGGATGCACTGCTTGCGAACCGGAAACCGGTTCACGGCTCGCACCTGCCTCTTCCATTCGGTCCAGGTACCGTTGCCACATTTTATCCTGATGGAGGCCGTAATCGTAGAGTAAATCCCAGGAGTAGAGTCCCGTACTATGGCCATCGGAAAAATTCAGCTGGATCGCGTATTGACCCACGGGCTCGATATGGTTGATATTGACATTTTTCTTGCCTACTTGCAGCACTTCCTGTCCCGGGCTGTGGCCTCGCACTTCGGCGGAAGGCGAATAGACCCTGAGGAATTCACACGAAATTCGGAAGGTCTTGCCATCTTCAAAAGATATTTCCAGTAATCTGGACTGCCGATGCAGTTTTATTTCAATGGGATCGCGGGTATCTTTGCTGAGCCCTGCCATCGTACCATTCCTTTAGAGTCGGACTACGCATGATAAACCAGCCTCAGCCTTATCGGTACGGCAAATAAGCGTGCCGTCGCTTCATGGCTGCCTGGCGGGGCATTCCGCCCTTTTTTGGTGGTGGAAAGACCGATTGACCGCCGTTTCGTGCGGAGTTCCAGCAATCGCATATATAGCTATGGCCGCCTGTATAACCGGTTAAGGAAATGCCGGTATTATCGGTTCTGTTCCTTCAATCTCCACCTGAGGCAAGTGTAATTTTATGCGGGCCTCAATCTCATCAACCCGGTTTTTGGGCACATCGGCCAGAACGAGAACTTGACCTGCCTCAATTGCCGCCTCAAACTGCTTAATCCTGGAACTGCCCGTGCTGATGCCTATAAGGCTGCCAGCCCACGCACCAACGCCCGCCCCTACAAGCGCGCTCGCCAGCAGGACGCCCCCTGCAATGACTGTTGAGGCAGGGGGAAGCGCGATTGCAACCAATCCAGCGAGAGCGCCAGCCGATCCACCGAGCGCGAGCCCACGTTCCACCGCCGGAATGAAATCGCTTTTCTGAAGGAGATTCGCTTCGGGCAGATCCTCAAGCTCCGTCCCGCGCTTTGCAATCACATGGATGTGCCGTTCCTCGATTCGTGCCAGAAGTAATTCGTCGACGATACGTTTGGTGATGGCGATATCGGGAACAAGAAAGTAGATTCGTCGCATCATGATCTCCTAAGGGTTTGTAAGATAATCACTCAGGGCGGAGATTCAACCCAGCCTCGATTCAATAATAGGACGGCTTACCTGAAAAAGCAATGTTCGCTCGAGCAACACTTGGAATACAAATAACTCTTGCTCAATAACCATTTCGCGCAACGATGCTCGGATATGATGCGCCGCAGCCATCGCTGGAAGCCTGTAGGATTCGAAAGATCGAAGCTGAAAAGCAGCCCGGTGAGGACAACTTTAAGAGATTTTGAATGGCGATAGTTGTTCTAATTGCCCAGAAGGAGGCGAAACACGAACTCCAAAGGCTTTTGCAGCGATTTTCTTTAAGTCCGGCAGGCTGCTAGAATCCGGAACAAACACCGGTATCGTTTCAGTTGCGCGAGTTGAATGACCTTCGACTAGCTACTACCGCATATGTAATTGTGGGAATAACTGTGCATATTAATTAAAGAAACATGAGGTCGCATACATGGAACGGATCAAGACACGTGCAGCGGTCGCCTGGGGTGCAGGACAGCCTTTGAGCATCGAAGAAGTTGATCTGATGCCGCCACGAACAGGCGAAGTGTTGGTGCGTATGGTGGCCACGGGCGTCTGTCATACCGACGCATTCACCCTGTCGGGAAACGATCCCGAGGGCAAATTTCCCAGCATTCTCGGTCACGAAGGCGGCGGCATCGTTGAGGCTCTGGGCGAAGGAGTAACCGGTGTTGCCGTGGGCGATCATGTCATTCCGCTCTACACTCCTGAATGCGGCAAGTGCAAGTTCTGCAGATCGGGTAAAACCAATCTGTGCCAGGCGATTCGGATTACCCAGGGACAGGGGCTGATGCCCGACGGCACCACGCGTTTTTTTAAAGACGGGAAACCCATCTATCATTACATGGGCACCTCCACCTTCTCCGAATACACAGTGATACCTGAAATTTCGCTGGCAAGAATTAGCAAGGCAGCTCCGCTGAAAAAGGTCTGCCTGCTCGGCTGCGGAGTGACGACAGGCTTGGGGGCTGTAGCCAAAACCGCAAAAGTGAAGGCTGGCGATACCGTGGCGGTTTTTGGGCTCGGCGGCATTGGTCTGGCCGTGATTATGGGAGCTGCAATGGCTAAAGCCGGGCGCATCATCGCAATCGACATCAATCCGGAAAAATTTGAAATAGCACGTCAACTAGGCGCCACGGATGTGGTGAATCCCAAGGATTACACCAGACCAATTCAAGAGGTGGTTATCGAAATGACCAGTGGAGGCGTGGATTTTTCCTTCGAATGTATCGGCAATGTCAAAGTAATGCGTTCCGCCCTGGAATGCTGTCACAAAGGTTGGGGCGAGTCGGTGATCATCGGCGTTGCCGGCGCCGGCGAGGAGATTTGTACTCGTCCGTTTCAGTTGGTAACCGGCCGCATTTGGCGCGGCTCGGCATTTGGCGGAGTGAAGGGCCGCACTGAACTCCCCAGCTATGTGCAACGCTACCTTGACGGAGAATTCGAACTCGACACCTTTATCACTCACACCATGGGGCTGGACGATATCAATACAGCATTTGACCTTATGCATGAGGGTAAATCCATCCGCACAGTTATTCATTTCTAATAGGCGGCGCATTTTGCGTCCAGGCTAACTTGGCACTATCGGGGGTTGGAATATGCCGGCATTAAGGCTTCTCTCATCCTATCGTTCGTTCGATGGGTCTCAAAAGCGCTATAGACACCGTTCAAAGTCGCTGAATTGCGAAATGAATTTTTCCATCTATCTTCCGCCCCACACAAACCCAAACAATAGCGAAAAAATACCGGCAATCTATTGGTTATCAGGATTAACCTGCACCGATGAAAATTTCGCCATCAAAGCCGGCGCCCAACGCATTGCGGCTGAACTGGGCGTTGCCCTGGTCATTCCCGATACCAGTCCGCGGGGAGAAGATGTTGCGACAGCACCGGATGCTGCCTATGACTTGGGACTGGGCGCTGGGTTTTATGTAAACGCCACGCAACCGCCCTGGAGCCACCATTACCGGATGTATGACTATATTGTCGATGAGCTCCCGGCCCTGATCGAACAATACTTCAACGTAAACGATCGACGATCGATTTGCGGACACTCCATGGGTGGCCACGGCGCACTGGTCATTGCGTTGCGCAACCCACAGCGCTATCGATCAGTGTCCGCCTTTTCACCAATCGCTAACCCAACTACCAGCCCTTGGGGCAAAAAAGCGTTTAGTCATTACCTGGGCGATGACGTAAAGAGCTGGTGGGGCTTCGATGCAACGTTGTTAATTGAAGCGTCTCGCGCATCGGAACATCTGCCAATGATGGTCGACCAAGGAGATGCGGATGAGTTCTTGATCGAACAACTGAAAACCGAACGCCTTATCGTCGCCTGTGAAGCAGTGAACTACCCTGCCCAGATCACGATGCGTGAAGGCTACGATCACAGTTATTTTTTTGTCAGCACATTTATCGAAAACCATCTGCGTTTTCATGCAAACGCACTTGGTTCCCAATGAGCTTTCCGATAATTCGGACCTGATGGCTCAGAAAGGCTTGGCCCGGCAATTCCTGTATCAAACCCGATTTTTTAAAACTGTTGCGGCGCATTTGTTACGTTCGCATCCCAAGCCCGGCAGGAAATACCTTTCCTGGTTACTGTATAATTCATCCTTTTGGAAATGGCACCTATGGAAGCAGAAAAACTTAACATCATTGCCAACCAACTCACCGATCTCGACAGCCGAGCGGCAGAGTTGCGGAGGTATCTTTGACTTCGATACCAAGCAGACGCGCCTGCACGAACTTACCCGGCTGATGGAAGATCCCGCGATCTGGGACGACAACAAGCGTGCACAGGAATTGGGTCGCGAGAAAAAAATGCTGGAAGATATTGTCATCGGCCTGGGAACAATCGGGCGCAAGGTGCACGATGCCCGGGATTTGTTTCAGATAGCAAAAGAAGAGAATGACGATGCAACCCTGGAAAGCATCGACAGCGATATTGCGCAATTGGAAGAAACTGTGGCGGAAATGGAATTCCGCCGCATGTTTTCCCATCCGATGGACCCCAATAATTGCTTCGTGGATATACAGGCCGGTTCCGGCGGCACTGAAGCACAGGACTGGGCGGCGATGCTGGAACGCATGTATCTGCGCTATTGTGAACGCCGCGGCTATGCCATGGAAGTGATGGAAGAGTCGCCGGGCGAGGTGGCGGGTATCAAGAGCGCCAGCATCAAAATATCAGGCGATTATGCCTACGGCTACCTCCGCACAGAAACCGGCGTGCACCGGTTGGTGCGCAAATCTCCCTTCGATTCCGGCAATCGCCGCCATACCTCTTTTGCCAGCGTGTTTGTCTATCCTGAAGTGGATGAGACCATCGAAATAGAAATCAACCCGGCGGATCTGCGCGTCGATACTTTCCGCGCCTCCGGTGCAGGCGGTCAGCATATTAACAAAACGGACTCGGCTATTCGCATCACCCACAACCCCACGGGTATTGTGGTGCAGTGCCAGAGTGGCCGCTCCCAGCATCGCAATCGCGCAGACGCGATGGCCATGTTGAAATCACGCCTGTACGAGGCGGAATTGCGCAAACGCAATGACGAAAAGCAAGCAATAGAAGATACCAAAACCGACATCGGCTGGGGACACCAGATCCGCTCCTACGTGCTGGATCAATCACGCATCAAGGATTTGCGTACTAGTGTTGAAAGCGGCAATACCCAGGCGGTACTCGACGGCGGACTGGACGATTTCATCGAGGCAAGTTTAAAACAAGGCGTATAAGGGAGTCTAATGGCGACGAATGGGATTTCGGAGAACGGCCTGAACGATACACTCAGCCGGGTTGATGTGGAGATGAAGCTCGTTGACGAGCGCCGAGCCAAGCTGGCTGCGCTGCGTGAAGCGGGGAACGCCTTTCCCAATGATTTTCGCCGCGACGATTTTTCATCGGACCTTCACCGGCGATGTGGCGAGCATTCCAACGAGGTTCTGGAAGCAGAACCGAAATCCGTAAGCGTGGCGGGACGCATGGTACTGAAGCGTGTAATGGGCAAAGCGAGCTTCGCCACCATCCAGGACATGAGCGGGCGTATCCAGCTCTATATCACCAACGATAATGTAGGCGCATCGACTCACGAAGCATTCAAGCATTATGACCTCGGCGACATACTGGGTGCTCAAGGTACGCTATTCAGAACCCGAACCGGCGAGCTTTCGGTGCGCGTCACAAATTTGCGGTTGCTGACAAAATCTCTGCGCCCGCTACCGGAGAAATTCCACGGCCTGATCGATCAGGAACAGAAGTATCGCCAACGTTATCTCGACCTGATCACTAACGAGGATAGCCGCGAGGTATTTCTTGCACGATCAAGAATCATCCAGTCCATTCGCGAGTTTCTTGCCGCGCAGGGCTATCTGGAAGTGGAAACGCCAATGATGCACCCTATCCCCGGCGGGGCGGCAGCACGGCCTTTTGCCACGCATCACAATGCGCTGGATATGGGCCTCTA
>JALYOY010000321.1 GCA_030856655.1 Pseudomonadota bacterium
GTATCGAACAATTTACCTGGAAGAAATGGGAAAGGATTACCTTCGGACCGCCCGCGCCAAGGGCCTGTCGGAAAAGGCCGTATTATTCAGGCATGTGCTCAGAAATGCCATGATTCCCATACTAACCGGCACGGTGGTGGTGATACCGCTGCTGTTCCTTGGCAGCCTCATTGCCGAATCGTTTTTCGGCATTCCGGGCTTGGGCAGCTATACCATTGATGCAATCCATTCCCAGGATTTCGCAGTAGTGCGCGCCATGGTTTTCCTGGGATCGCTGCTTTATATAGTCGGGCTTATACTGACGGATATCTCCTATACCCTTGTAGACCCTCGAATAAGGCTGGAATGACCATCCAGGTAAAGTGGCATTGCAAGTCATGCCTTCAACAGAGAAACGAGCGGTCAGCTGCTGATTTTAGAATAGTATTCCCACAAGAGCGGTTATGTCTTTCAAACCTGTAATTCTCTGGACAGATGCGCTCGTTTATTTGCTTGTGGTGGTAATCATTGCTTTTGCCTGGTATGTACGGCGCAACGAGCATCTATTGGCGCCATGGCGGCGCGTAGGACGTAGTACAAGTGGTATGGCGGCGCTCACAGTTTTGATATTTTTTATTGCCGTTGGATTACTTGATACCGTGCATTTACGTCCCGCCGTGGAGAATAGTGCCAGCGGCAACGGCGAAAAAGTTTACAGCGTGGAAGTGTTAAGTCTGCTTGACGTGATTGCAACCCCGTTGCGTACGCAAGTGGAAAAGACCTATTCCGCCCCCTTTGCCGCATATCTCTATGCCAGAGAAACGGTGGAGCTCCCAGATGGCCGACAGGTGCGAGAATACCCTCGTCTGAAATTCGGTGGAGCGCACTTACAAGATGCTGAAGCACAACTTGCCGCCGATGTGGCTTGGAAGGCAGGGACGGGTGCAGCTTTGGGGCTTCTCCTATGGGGCCTCGTAGCAACTTCGTTAACCGCCCTATTAGCGAAACGTAGCGGTAAAATGTTTGTGGCAACGCTCTCCGACATCTGGCATGGTGCTACGGAAGTTCCATGGAACGCCATGTGCATCGTGCTTGCATTGATACTATTACTGCTTGGTTCTGCGCTGGCGTTATCCACCAGTTATCATATATTCGGCACTGACAAGGTGGGGCAAGACGTATTTTATCAGTCGCTTAAGAGTATTCGCACTGGGCTGGTGATCGGAACGCTCACCACGCTGATGATGCTCCCCTTTGCGTTGCTTCTCGGCATCATGGCGGGCTATTTCCGGGGGTGGGTGGATGATGTTATCCAATACCTATACACCACGCTGAGTTCAATCCCCGGCGTCCTGTTAATCGCCGCGACAGTATTGATGATGCAGGTATATATAGAAACCCATCCCGAGTTGTTCGATACCATTGCCGCGCGCGCCGATCTGCGCCTGCTGTTTCTTTGCATCATACTTGGGGTTACCAGTTGGACCGGCTTGTGCCGTCTGCTGCGTGGCGAAACCTTGAAGCTGCGCGAAATGGAATATATACAGGCGGCCCATGCGTTTGGAGTCTCGCATTGGCGTATTATCAGCCGCCATATTCTTCCCAATGTAATGCATATCGTGCTGATCTCTACCGTTATGGACTTTAGCGGATTAGTTTTGGCGGAGGCCGTATTGTCTTATGTGGGTGTCGGCGTTGATCCTTCCACGATTAGTTTTGGCACGATGATTAATGCTGCGCGCCTAGAAATGGCGCGTGAGCCCATGGTATGGTGGGCGTTGCTTGCAGCCTTCAGTTTCATGTTCGCGCTGGTGTTAAGTGCCAATCTGTTTGCCGATGCGGTACAGAATGCGTTTGATCCGCGAGTGAAAATGCTGTCTGCAAAAGCTGGAATGCTGCCCCTCAGAGGACGGGCGGAGGAGTCAAAAGCTAAACCTGTGGAAGATTCCTTCTAGCCATGCGTCCCCTGTTGCAAATTGACAATCTCGAAACCATTCTCCATACCGGCGCGGCGCCAGTATGGGCAGTGGATGGGCTTACGCTGCAAATCCTGGAGGGGGAGACCTTCGCGTTACTGGGGGAATCCGGTTGCGGCAAGTCTATGACAGCTCTCTCCATTATGCGACTGTTGCCAGAGGCAGGCGAAATTGTCGCGGGATCCATCAGGATCGGCGGAGACGATCTGCTCCTGCTGCCGGAAGTCGCTATGCGCAGTGTTCGGGGAAAGCGCATCAGCATGATTTTTCAGGAACCGATGCTAAGCTTGAATCCGGTGATGACAGTGGCGGAGCAGATTGGCGAAGTGTTGCGGCGGCACTTCAATTTGCGTGGTGCGGCAGCCCAAAAACGCATAATGGAAATATTGAACCAGGTGGGTATACCCGACGCATCACGTCGCATGACTGAGTATCCCTTCCAGTTTTCGGGTGGAATGAAGCAACGGATGATGATTGCCATGGCGTTGGCCGGAGAGCCGGAACTTCTCATCGCCGATGAGCCCACTACAGCATTGGATGTCACCATTCAGGCTCAAATGCTCGACCTCATGCGCGATTTACAGCGACGCAACGGCATGGCCGTTCTACTGATTACTCATGATCTCGCCGTGGCCGCGGAAATGGCGCATCGGGTGGCAGTGATGTACGCGGGTGAAATAGTGGAGATGGCGACGCGAGAAAAATTTTTTCGCAATCCGGCGCATCCCTACTCACAGAAATTGTTTGCTTCACTGCCGGGAAAAGCCAGGCGTCGGCAGGGGCTCCGGCTGGCGGCGATTAGCGGAAATGTACCGCCATTGTCGCGCGAATTCGTCGGCTGCCGTTTTGCGGACCGCTGTGATCATGCCTGGGAACTGTGTCATGAGGTCGCGCCGGGTTGGAGTGCCGTGGCGGGAGGGCATCAGGTGAAATGCCACCTTTTTAATGGAAATTCGAGACCTCGGGTTCAGGAACCAGCGTTCGCAACTCAGAAGCCTGAATCTATTCAGGGTGTGGAAAGATCAGGCAGATGCGATCTGCAGACCACGCTGAACCTCGAATCCGGGACTTTCAGTTCCTGCTTGTTGTCTGTCAATGATCTTAAAGTCTACTTCCCGATACATAAGGGTTTAATGAAAAGTGTAAGGGGATACGTCAAAGCAGTGGATGGTGTGTCGTTGTCAATCCGGCAGGGCAAGACTCTGGCGCTGGTGGGGGAATCGGGCTGCGGCAAGACCACGGTCGGCAAGGGCATTCTGCAATTGATTCCGCCTTCTGCGGGCAGTGTGCGCTACAACGGGCTCGAGTTGGTGAGACTGGAACGCAACCAATTACGGCAGATGCGCGCCGAATTCCAGCTCATCTTCCAGGATCCTTATGCGTCGCTTAATCCGAGGATGCGTATTGTCGACATCATTGAAGAAGGCATGAATGCCCTGAAAGTCGAAGATGACAAAACAAGCGATGCGGGGCATCATTCCACCAACCCGAAAGGAGGGAGGGTGGATGCCCTGCTACAGAGTGTCGGGTTGCCACCGGAAGCCAAATGGCGTTATCCGCACGAATTCTCCGGTGGCCAGCGGCAACGCATCGCTATCGCTCGTGCTCTGGCGGTCAATCCCCGGCTGATCGTTTGCGACGAGCCAACCAGCGCGTTGGATGTATCGGTGCAGGCCCAGATTCTAAATCTGCTGAAGGCGTTGCAGAGCAGTCTGGGGCTGTCGTATTTATTCATCACTCACAATATCGCGGTGGTGGAGTATATCGCCGATGAAGTGGCGGTGATGTATCTGGGGAGAATTGTGGAACAAGGAAGTGTAGAGGAAGTATTGGATAGTCCAAAGCATCCTTACACTCAGGCGTTGTTGTCGGCAGTGCCGGTAATCGAACCCGAATCAAAGCGGCAGGTCATCCACTTGCATGGCGATCTGCCCTCGCCGGCCAACCCTCCATCCGGCTGCCACTTTCATCCTCGCTGCCCCCATGTCATGCAGATATGCAGGCAGCATTACCCTGAAACAAGTACGTTCAGTTCAACGCACAGAGCACGATGCTACCTTTATCCGCAGGAACAAGACTTAGCTATGAGGAATAGTGAATGATGGTCGATCAGGAGGTAGCACGGCGTCGTACGTTCGCCATCATTTCACACCCGGATGCGGGTAAAACGACGCTGACAGAGAAGTTGCTGCTGTTTGCCGGCGCAATTCACATTGCAGGCAGCGTCAAGGCGCGAAAAGCGACCCGCCATGCTACCTCGGATTGGATGGAAATCGAGAAGCAGCGGGGTATTTCGGTGGCCAGTTCAGTGATGCAGATGGAGTATCGGAGCTGCGTCATCAACCTGCTGGATACGCCGGGTCACCAGGATTTTTCCGAAGATACTTATCGGGTTCTGACTGCCGTGGATGCAGCACTGATGGTGATCGATGCCGCGAACGGCGTGGAGGCCCAGACCCTGCGTCTGCTGGAGGTATGTCGTGCTCGTAACACGCCTATCCTGACTTTCGTGAATAAAATGGATCGCGAAGTGCGCGAACCCCTCGACCTCATTGACGAGATAGAACGAACACTGCATATGGCGGCGGTACCTTTCACTTGGCCAATAGGCATGGGCCGCGGCTTTCATGGCGTATTCGACTTGCGACGCAATCGCATGCGCGTTTTCCGCCCCGGTGCGGACAGGTTGGATGACGGGGACGAGATCATCGAGGGCTTGAACAATCCCGCAATTACGGGACGCTTCGGAGAGCATGCCGCCCATGCGCAGCAGGAAATCGAGCTAATACGCGGTGCTTCTCCGGATTTCAGTCATGCGGCTTTTCTCGCCGGCCTGCAGACCCCGGTATTTTTCGGCTCAGCCATCAACAACTTCGGCATACGCGAGGTGCTTGACGCACTGATCGATCTAGCGCCGTCACCAGGATCGCGCAGAGCTTTGCAGCGCCAAGTGCAACCGGATGAACCTAAATTTTCAGGCGTGGTGTTCAAAATTCAAGCCAATATGAATCCTGCCCACCGGGATCGCATCGCCTTCGTGAGAATCTGCTCGGGCCGTTTCGAGCGTGGCATGAGCCTGAGAATAGTGCGTAACGATAAGGACATTCGCACCAACGGCGTAGTGTCCTTTCTGTCGCAGCGGCGGGAGTTGCTCGATATTGCCTATTCCGGTGATATCATCGGCATTCCCAATCATGGAACCCTTCAACTGGGAGACACACTGACAGAAGGCGAGCGCTTACAGTTTACTGGCTTGCCGTTTTTCGCGCCCGAAATTTTCCAGACGGTCGAAATCGCCGATCCGATGCGCAGCAAGCAGCTCAAATTGGGGCTCGCTCAATTGGGCGAGGAGGGCGCGATCCAGGTTTTCAGGCCCCACGCGGGTGGCGCTTTGCTGCTCGGCGCAGTGGGGACTCTGCAGTTCGACGTGGTGGCGCACCGGCTCAAGCATGAGTATGGTGTGGACGCGCGTTTAGCCCCCGCGAAGTACCAGATGGCACGCTGGATCACGGCCGATGATTCACGCGAACTGAAGCGGTTCGTGGATACCAACGCACATAGAGTCGCCTACGATGCAGTAGGTGCTCCTACCTTCCTCGCTTCGTTCGGGGCGGAACTGAGTGTCGCTCAGGAAAGCTGGAAGCATATTCAGTTCCATAGAATGCGGGAACATGCCGGACTGATGTTCCAAACTCATCTCAATGGGTAAGGCCTGCAAACCGGTCAGGGGCGTCCTTTGAATGCTGCTGTAAGCCACGGTTACAAAACTCGGCCGGGCTAAAGGCTTGCGAATGAGTTACGGATACCTTCATTTTTGACAACATTATGGCAACCAAAAAAAAAGAAAGCGTGCTAGTGGAAAAAGGTGGAAATACGTGGTCGGGGCGGTTTAATGAGCCCGTTTCTGAGCTTGTGCAGCGTTATACCGCATCGGTCGATTTCGACCGGCGGTTGGCGGATTACGATATCCAGGGGTCGCGTGCTCACGCTCGAATGCTTTCCAACGCGGGCATTATCGATGCAACTGACTTAGCCGCCATCGAATCCGGCTTGAACCGGATCCGAGAGGAAATCCGCGACGGCGAGTTCATCTGGCGGCTGGAACTGGAAGACGTACATCTCAATATCGAGAAACGTCTTATTGCACTGATCGGCGATGCCGGTAAACGCCTCCATACCGCACGGTCGCGCAACGATCAGGTGGCGACCGATGTGCGGCTTTATTTACGTGCTTCTATTGACGATATTGCCAGGCTCATCCATGCCATGCAGCACGCGCTGGTAAATCTCGCGGAACAGCATACGGATACGGTGATGCCGGGTTTCACTCATTTGCAGGTAGCGCAGCCAGTGGTCTTTGGGCATCACCTCATGGCGTATTTTGAAATGCTGAAGCGCGACATCGAGCGATTGTCCGATTGCAGGCGGCGTATGAATAAGCTGCCACTGGGCGCGGCGGCACTGGCTGGAACCAGTTACCCTATCGACCGGGAGTCGGTGGCGGGACAATTGGGGTTCGACGGCATGTGCGAAAATTCGCTGGATGCGGTTTCTGATCGGGATTTTGCCATCGAGTTCTGTGCCGCGGCGGCGCTGATCATGACACATTTGTCGCGATTATCTGAAGAATTGATTTTATGGATGAACCCGTCGTTTGGTTTTATTGAACTCCCAGATCGGTTCTGCACCGGCTCATCCATCATGCCACAAAAGAAAAATCCCGACGTGCCTGAACTGGTACGCGGCAAAACCGGGCGCGTCAATGGCCATCTGGTTGCATTGCTGACGCTGATGAAGGCTCAACCCCTCGCTTACAATAAGGACAATCAGGAAGATAAGGAGCCTTTATTCGACACCGTGGATACGCTCACTGACACGCTGCGGATCTATACCGACATGCTGACCGGCATTCGCGTCAAACCGGATGCGATGCGCGCTGCCGCGACGCGCGGTTACGCCACTGCTACCGACCTCGCTGATTACCTGACAAAAAAAGGGCTGCCTTTTCGCGAAGCGCACGAGGCTGTAGCGCAAGCGGTGCGCTTTGGCGATAAAAAGGGCCGCGATCTGAGCGCGCTCACACTGACAGAGCTGAGAAATTTCTCTCCGCTAATCGATAATGACATTTTCGCCGTCCTGACTCTGGAGGGCTCGGTGAATAGCCGCAACCATATCGGCGGAACGGCGCCGGCGCAGGTGAGAGCAGCTATTGGCAGGGCGAGGAAGTGGTTGCCATGAAGCATTCGGCCTGATAACTCGTCAATTCATGTCACTCTGGGCAGATATCGCCGCACAAATCTCCGTTCCAACCGGCCGCCCGTTCATCGTGGAACAAGCCTCTTCCATTAGCGGCGGTTGCATCAACGAAACATATCGGATTGAAGGTGATGGTCAGCGGTTTTTTGTCAAACTGAACAATATAGACAGCCTGGCGATGTTCGAGGCGGAAGCCGCAGGTCTTCAGGAAATTCACAAATCCCGTACTTTACGTGTTCCCCTGCCGGTATGCTGGGGAACGAACAAATCCAAAGCATGGTTGGTGCTGGAGTACCTTGAAATGGATAATGTTTCCTGTGGCGATGCCGCAGCCTTGGGATTGGGGCTCGCTGCGATGCACCATTCTTCTTCGGAAAAGTTCGGCTGGGTGCGCGATAACACCATCGGCGCCACACCGCAAATTAACAAGTTTTCTTCCAACTGGATTCAGTTCTGGCGAGAACACCGCTTGGGCTATCAACTGCAATTAGCGGGAACTAACGGCCATACGGGAAAACTGCAGACATTGGGTGATCAACTGCTGGCGCAGCTGGACTGCTTTTTTCCAGGATGGGAACCGGCTGTCTCACTACTGCACGGTGACTTGTGGAGCGGCAATTATAGTTTTGATTGTGCCGGGCAGCCGGTGCTGTTCGACCCAGCCGTATATTATGGCGACCGCGAGACGGATATTGCTATGACCGAGCTTTTTGGTGGATTTTCCACTGTTTTTTATGCGGCTTACCGGGAAGCCTATCCCCTCGATACCGGCTACGCCACGCGGAAAACGCTTTATAACCTCTATCACATCCTGAACCATCTCAACCTGTTCGGCGGCGGCTATCTCAATCAGGCGGAACAAATGATAAGTAGACTGCTTGCCGAAACACATTAGGCGACACGGGCAAAAGTTATGGGGCGAACAGACTCAAAGATGTGTGCCCGTATTGTTACTTGCCGTGAACAAAAAGAATGAGTTTAGCTGTTCCGGGGGAACGAGAATCTAATCACATCAAAACTCCAGCGGATCGACATCC
Source organism: Pseudomonadota bacterium (assembly GCA_030856655.1). Taxonomy (GTDB): domain Bacteria; phylum Pseudomonadota; class Gammaproteobacteria; order Burkholderiales; family Nitrosomonadaceae; genus Nitrosospira. The sequence goes on from JALYOY010000321.1 coordinate 8,249, forward strand.
AAGGTCCAACGTACTTTATGAGCGGAAATTTTATCCAGCTTTGTCCGCCATTCGGCGAGGAACTCCTGTAATTTCTTTCGGGAGTTGGACTGTATGAGCAGGTATGCGCGTTCCAGCCCCTTTAGTCGCGCCATTTGCGCCGGAACCGGATCAAATACCTCGATATGCTTTGGCGTCTTCGCCGTAGACGCCGCACGAGTGAGAAAATCTATCGCGGCGGCCATTTGGGTCGCCTCCGCACGCAATATAGCTTGATAGATAAACGGCGGAAATCCAGCTATCTTTCTTTCCGCCAGAAGTGCTTGCGCGAGCGTGTCATAATCATGCTGCCGCAGCGCATGATACAGCGGATGGTTGGGGAATTCAGTTTGAATGAGTACTTCTCCTCGAACACCTGCGCGCCCGGCTCGGCCTGCCACCTGCATCAGCTGTGCAAACAGGCGCTCGGACGCGCGATAATCGGTGCTGAAAAGGGAGGCGTCGGAATTCAAGATGCCTACCAGTGATAGATTTGGAAAATCATGCCCTTTTGCGAGAATTTGTGTTCCGACAAGAATATCCACACGCTGTGCCTGGATATCTTTCAGCATTTCCTGCCACGCATTCTTGCGACGCATGCTGTCGCGATCTATGCGTACAATTCGAGCATTGGGAAAGTGCTCGGCCAACGCAGCTTCCACACGTTGCGTGCCGTGACCGAAAGGCGCAATATCCTGATCGCCGCATTCGGGGCAGATGGAGGGAAAGCGCTCCTTGTAGCCACAATGGTGGCAGCGCATTCTTTTTTCGCGCAGGTGTACTACCAGCCGGCTGGCGCAGCGGTGACAGGCCGCTGTCCACGCGCATGATTTGCATAGCAGCACGGGTGCATACCCACGTCGATTAATGAAAACCAAGCCTTGCTGATTTAAAATGAGGCACCTCTCCAGCGCGGCGATCAATGGAGCGGATAAGCCTTCTCTTGTTTTGGCGGCGCGCGTATCGATACAGCGAACGTCTGGCAGCGTGGCATTCTTAACCGCGCGTGATGACAGCCGCAGCCTGAGATAGCGGCCACTTATTGCGTTGTAATAGCTTTCAAGCGACGGGGTGGCGGAACCGAGTATCACCGGAGCATTAGCATGCTTGGCACGAAAGATCGCGACGTCCCGCGCCGAATAGCGCAAGCCTTCTTGCTGTTTGAACGAGATGTCCTGCTCCTCATCCACTATTATCAAACCGAGTTTTGGGAGCGGCGTGAACACTGCCAGGCGCGTACCAAGTATTATTTTGGCGTCGCCCTGTTGAGCTTGCAGCCAGGCGTTTGCGCGCTCGGACGGATTAAGTCCGCTATGGACGCTAACCAGCCGAATGGTGGGAAAGCGCGCACGAAAGATTGCTTCCAGTTGCGGCGTTAGATTGATTTCGGGGACTAACACCAGCGTTTGCCGACCTTGCCGCAACAGCTCCGAAATCAGCCGCAGATATACTTCGGTTTTACCGCTGCCGGTAACGCCTTGTAGCAGCCAGGTGTTGAATTCGTTTATTTTGACGGCAATGTCATTGACGGCACTTTCCTGGTCTTTGGTGAGAACAGGGGCTGGCGGAATTTCAGTGAGGACTCCGGTAGGTGGCACAGATGCCGATACTTCCTCGACCCACCCTAGCTTGATGAATTCCTGCAAAGCATTGGGCGCGCGCCGGGAAAGCTGTTTTACCTCCTGGGTGGTCATGGGGCCGGATTCTTTCAATCTTGCTAAAAAGCGGTGCTTGACGATACTGCGGGCTGGAATTTCCGTTAAATCAAGGTTGGATCCCAGGGTGGTGAGGCAGTATTGAAAGGTAGTGGGGGAGCCGGGGAAAAAAGGTTTGATGCTGCGTAGCCTACCCGGCAGGCCATTCATTACAACTTCCCCAAGGGGATGATGGTAGTAAGCGCTGCAAAATTGGAATAGATCGAGCAATGGTTTGGGTAATGGGGGAACGTCCCGGAATATATGAATGGCGGACTTGAGCTTGGAGGAAACGGAGGAGTAAGTGGCTACTTCCATAATAACGCCTGTTACTAGCCTCTTTCCAAATGGAACGCATACACGAGCGCCGATGTCTTGTGCCGTTATGTCCGGCGTAAGGTAATCGAATAAAGTATTGACGGGAACATCAAGCGCGACGCGAATGATGGGCATGTTGGAAGACATATTGAAATCAGGTTTACGAGAGTATTATCCCCTGAAAGTCTACGGTTGATCTGTTTTTTCCGGATTTGATCCTGGTAAAAAATTAACCTTTATACCATACGAATAGTCCATTTTGAAGTGTAGATATGACATATTCATCAACATTAGAGACTTATGTTGTTCGCGATATTTATGAGTAAGCTCATGGATAATTATGGAATTCTCAGTGAGATGCGCTTATTTCCGTCCTCTCGAAATTCTTAAACAAACCGTCTCAGAAATGATTTACAAACAGCCGTTACCGGTTAAATAATTTGTAAGCTCTCGGCCGCTATTCAGCGTCCGAAAACGTCGGATTTTTTTACATTTTTTTCTATAAGGTTACAAAGTTACGTACAAGCCTCTGGTTTAACAACTTATTTTTTAATGGCATGAGATATGCTTGCAATTAACGATGCGCAATCTGGGTTGAGGTTGAGGCTATTTAATTTAGAGAAGAGCGGGTGGGCCATTCGGCTTCCATTCTTCTTTAAAATGGCAAAATCCAGCGGCGATGTGCGCTTGTGATAGTGTGGTTAAAGGGCAGGGAAACGGGCGATGCATTGTTCCACTGCTACCAGACAAACTGCTTGACTTAGCGCATCTTCGGGG
>JALYOY010000338.1 GCA_030856655.1 Pseudomonadota bacterium
GGCAGACATGCCTTTCTTTTCTCCTCGAAGTGAATTGAAAGGATTATTACGATCATCAAAGCAGCTGAAAAAAAATCAGTTATATTGATATTATTGTAGAAATCAGGAGAGAGTTGGCTGTACGTAAAAAAATGCCCTAATGGCTGGCTGTAGGTAGTTCCAGCTGCAATCCATAAGTTGGAGGATAATCATGTTAAAAACCTATAGATCAGTTCCTCTCCTAGTTGCTACTTTATTGGCTTCATGTGCAAGTATCCCCAGTGGCCCGAGCGTAATGGCCTTACCAGGTAAGGGCAAAACCTTCGATCAGTTTCGTGAAGACGACTCCTACTGTAAACAATATGCTAATGAGCAAGGCAAAGGTCAGACACCAAACAGGGCCTCGATACTAAGCGGATTGGGAAGCGCTGCCATAGCAACAGGGCTGGGAGCGGCGGCTGGTGCGGCTTTGGGGGGAGGAAGCGGCGCCGCGATTGGCGCAGGTAGCGGCCTCTTGGTGGGAGGACTCGCCGGAACTGGCACTGCCAAGGCTTCACGCGATATCGAACAGCAACGTTATGACATGGGTTATACGCAATGCATGTATGGCAAAGGCCATCATATTCCTATATCAGGTCAAATCATGGATGACTCTCGCCATCAGCCACAAGGAACACCATCCCAACCTCTTCCAAATGCTTCCCCTCCGCCACCAATACCAATGAGCTGACGGCGATTTGCGGATGAATTAATATATTTGGCATATTTCTCGTGTTTGGGGCGAAGTGTTCGTGTTATAGCTGATCTTCACGAAACTTTCTTCGAAGCGGGCATCGTTCGCGGATCAAAACCTGTTAATTGCAAATGTGCTCGATGGTCAGCCACATTAGCCATGTCACTTTATCCACTTGATGAGTAAGTGCCGCCAATGCACGAGTTTGTGTTGCTGTGCACAAAAAGATTCGACAATGCTACGATTCTGCAAGGTGCATTACGAACATCCAAAGATTAGTACCATTTAATTCAAAACGGCTATGACGCGCCTGATATATCGGGCAACGTTTCTCCACGCTAACCCATCGCGAGCAGGAACTGCTATTCCGATTATTCTTTTCCTGCTCGCTGTGCATGAATATATCTTTACTATTCTATGGGTTTCCAGTTTAATGAATTCCATAGTGTTTTTGCTATTGATTGAAATATTTCCGTATTCATCGTATGAATTTAAGCCGCTTTTTGCCATTAGCTTTGTAACCGAGTAGAGTTCGATTCGAATACTTTCGAAGGAAAACCTTTTCGGAGACTTGAAGTCTTTCAAGCGCGCTGAAAAAGAGCTCCCAATAAGCTATGTTATTGAAGGCGTCATAAAAATCGTACGCCCACCTAGCAGCATCCCGCGACGGAACGGCAAAAACGTCAGCTTTCGAACGATGAAAGCCCTCAATGATCAGCAAGTATAAAATCCCCGCGGACGCAGCCGGTCCAACGACCGAAGAGCATGCAAGCGCAGGGCAGGCGCTGCACGAGCGTCTGAAGGAAATCACTTGTCTTTATGAGATTCGTCGCGGCATGGGGCCGGAGTTATCGGTGGAGAATGTCTGCCAGCAGATCTTTGAGCATTTGATACCAGCTATGCAATTCCCGGAAATCGCTACCGCCATGATCGAACTCGAGGGGACGCGCTTCACCTCCGAGAATCATGGCCATGGTCTCACGCATGAACTCCAATCGAGAATTACTGTAAACAATACATTATGCGGCCAATTGCGCGTGTTCTATCCCGAAGACAAACCGTTCCTCGTGCCGGAAGAGCAGAGACTCATCGACGCCATCGCGAGCGACCTGGAGAGATGGCTTGAGCGCAAACAGATCGATGAGACGTTGCGCGAGCGCCTGAAGGAAATCACCTGTCTCTATGAAATTCGCCGCGGCTTGGGGCTGGAATTATCGGTCGATAATGTCTGCCAGCACATTTTTGAGCACCTGATACCGGCAATGCAATTCCCCGAAATTGCTACCGCCGTGATCGAATTCGACGGCAGGCGATTCGCTTCCGAGAGTCACGGCCAAGGTCTGACGCACGAGCTGCAATCGAAGATTAGTGCAGACAATAAATTGTGCGGCCAGCTACGCGTGTTTTATCCAGTAGACAAGCCTTTCCTGGTGCCGGAGGAGCAGAGACTCATCGACGCCGTCGCGAGCGACCTGGAGAGATGGCTCGAGCGCAAACAGATCGATGAGGCGCTGCACGAGCGCCTCAAGGAAATCACCTGTCTCTATGAAATTCGCCGCGGCTTGGGGCTGGAATTATCG